>JADJGZ010000008.1 GCA_016707785.1 Bacteroidales bacterium
TTTCTGAGGCTGGATTTTGGGGATATTAGTACATATTGTTCGGTTTTATCATCCTTCCTGTACAACAGGTGAACTTCGTCAATCCTTTAAAATGGAATGGCTGGATTATTTTCTGAAATATACCATTGAACTTTTGAAAACTCGACCAAATCTCATTATTTCCGGAGATTATAACATTTGCCATAAGGCCATTGATATCCACGACCCTGTACGCAATGCTACTAACAGCGGATTTCTCCCTGAAGAACGTGCCTGGGTGACCACTTTCCTTAATGTCGGATTCATCGACTCATTCAGGTATTTTATCAAAGAACCTCATCATTATTCTGGTAGTTATAGGGTTAATGCCAGGGAAAGGAATCTGGGCTAATATTGATTATCATATGGTCACGACCCTCTTGAAAACCGAATGAAACGCGCCGCCATCCTCCCGATGGCAAAACACCCTATCATTGTCCCACATTACTGGAGATTGATTTTAAAGGCTGGAAGATTTCTTTTTCAGCATAAGCTTGATCTATGTTAATTCAAAAATATGAAACTAAAAACCTGCTTCTTTCCTGATCACTTAGGATCTCCATGAGTCTTATGTCATGTGTTTCCAACAAAAAGGAGAATGATCTTGACGGCAGATGCAAATCTGAAAATGAACGCTTGTCGGCAAAGTCGACCCACCACCCAGGTGAATGAGCTCACTGCCGAGAATCAAAAGATTAAAAAGATAACACAGGATGAAGGCTGATACTACTGAACTCATCCAAACTGCGGTACTCACAGCTGATTATGAAGATGGACAGGTCCTGGTGAGATGCTAAAGGGCTCGAGCACAGGCAATGAGGAGGAAACCACAACGGATGGGGCTTACTGAATTTAAAGCGGCCCGGGATGACCTGCTGTCCAGGAAGATAAACTCCGGTATTAAATTCAGAACTTGACCAGAAAGGGGAAGAACATGTTGGAACTTCAATCTGCAATAAGCAAAGAAAAGATTCAATCAACCAGGATTTGCGCAAAGCCGTTTGCCGATGCCCTGATGGGTTTCGAAGGAAAGGCCTTTAAGATGGAAGGAAGGACGGAAAGTTATGTTTCTAAGGAAGAAAGCTACTCTTCGCATCGGGAAAATGGGAGTTAGTGCTGAAGGCATCTCAGCATTAAAGAGAAATATCAAAAGTGCTGGAAAAAATAAGATATCAATGTGTGCTCATCGAAGGTCATACTGATAATGTGCCTTACAATGGTCCCGGACAAGTAAGGATAACTGGGATCTTGGTGAGATGCGGGTGACCTCTATTGTAAAATCATCCTGGCCAATGCAAAATCGATCCTAAACGACTCCCACAGCAGGAAGAAGTGAATACCTGCCTGTGGACCCATCAAAAATTCAGCCCGGCCCGCGCCAAGAACAGGCGGACAGAAATCATCCTTACCCCAAGAAAGCTGGACGGATTACTGCAATCATCGGTGGAAATTAATGAATGCTGCATTCTTATTTGAAAGGCGATTACTTTAAAAGATCTTTGAAATGAAAGGTGCCGGTGTTGGCGTGTTCCTTCAGCACAACGGTGCCAAATCAAATTATGAGAGATCATTTTAGCAAAAACTTGTTCTGGAAGATGGAACCATTTTCAAAGGGAAGTCCTTTGGTTATCAAAGCCTCCGTACAGGTGAAAGTCGTTTCAATACTTCAAAGACGGCTACCCTGAAAGCTTAACCGACCCGTCCTATGCTGGCCAGATCCGTGGCAACTTATCCCGCTTATTGGTAATTATGGCGTACCTATGAGTATTGAAGAGAACGGTATGCTCAGATACCTTGAATCCGATCGGATACAGGTGAGTGGACTGATAGTTTCTGATTATTCCTTTGAATTTAGTCATTGGAATGCAGGTGAAAGTCTTTCAGATTGGTTGATACGAAACAAAATTCCCGCGATTTACGGGATCGATACAAGAGCATTAACGAAAATTATCAGGGAAAAAGGGGCGATGCTTGGGAAAATAGTTTTTGAAGGAGCTGATAATTGATTTTCTGGACCTAATGAACAGAATCTTGTTGATCAGGTAATGTAAAAGTACAGAGGTATGGAAATGGCAGGACAAAAATACTTCTGATCGATTGTGGTGTTAAGAATAATATTATCAGACATTTCCTTAAAAGAGACACTACGGTAATCCGCGTTCCATGGAATTTTGATTACCGGAATGAAGAATATGACGGACTGTTTATTTCAAATGGGCCAGGCAATCCAAAGATGTGTGTGGCAACCATTGAGCATCTTTCCTGGTCACTGAAGCAGGATATTCCCATTTTTGGGATTTGTCTGGGTAATCAATTATTAGCACTGGCTTCAGGTGCTGATACCTATAAGCTGAAATATGGCCACCGAAGCCATAATCAACCCGTTTTGCAGGTTGGAACTAACCGAGCATTCATAACTTCCCAAAACCATGGGTTTGCTATTGATAACAAGAGCCTTGGAAATGACTGGGAGCCTTTCTTTATTAACCTGAATGATGGAACAAATGAAGGAATCCGGCATAAAGCCCTTCCGGTTTTTTCTGTACAATTTCATCCTGAAGCATCCTCTGGCCCTACAGATACCGAATACCTTTTTGATGAATTTATACAGAAAATAAGGCCATAATAAATGAAATGGTTTTCGGAATGTATTTAAACAGAGATCACCATTTTATATACAACACACCTGGTGGTAAATAGAATTTCATAAAGAAAAATAATTTTAACAAAATTCAAAATACTAATTGGTAATGAAGAAAGTCCTGGTACTTTGCAGTGGCGCTCTCAAGATTGGAGAAGCAGGTGAGTTTGACTATAGCGGTTCACAAGCTCTGAAAGCACTGAGGGAAGAAGGCATCTTCTCCATTCTCATCAATCCTAATATTGCCACAGTTCAAACCTCTGAGGGTATAGCTGACAAAATTTACTTTCTGCCTGTTACCCCATTCTTTGTTGAAAAGTCAGAAAAAGATAGGCCTGATGGTAACCTCCTTTGCCTTTGGAGGACAAACAGCACTCAACTGTGGTGTAGAACTTTATCAGTCAGGAATACCTGAAAATATGGAGTTGAGGTGATGGGTACCGGTAAGTGCCATTATGGAAACTGAAGACCGTGAACTTTTCGCTCAAAAGCTACACAGTATTAATGTAAAGACCCCAAAAAGCATTGCAGTTACTTCCATTGAAGCAGCCCTGGAAGCATCGGATGAACTTGGTTTTCCAATCATCGTAAGGGCTGCTTATACTCTTGGTGGTCAAGGTTCAGGTTTCTGCTATAATAGGGACGAATTGCTGAAGCTGGCTGATAAAGCCTTCTCCTACTCCAACCAGATTTTGGTGGAAGAATCTCTTAAAGGCTGGAAAGAGGTGGAATATGAAGTGGTACGCGATCGTTACGACAACTGTATCACTGTCTGCAATATGGAGAATTTTGATCCATTAGGAATTCATACCGGGGAAAGTATTGTAGTAGCGCCCTCACAAACACTTACCAATAATGAGTATCATAAACTTCGCCGACTGGCGATCCAGATTGTAAGGAGTGTTGGGATAGTTGGTGAATGTAATGTTCAGTATGCTTTAGATCCGCAGTCAGAAGATTATCGGGTAATAGAGGTGAATGCCCGACTTTCACGTTCCTCAGCGCTGGCTTCCAAAGCTACCGGATACCCTTTAGCTTTTGTGGCAGCCAAACTGGCTATGGGTTATGGCCTGCATGAATTGAAAAATAGTGTAACCCGCACTACTACTGCCTTTTTTGAACCAGCCCTTGACTACATAGTGGTTAAAATTCCTCGTTGGGATCTCAATAAATTTATGGGAGTATCCAAAGAGATTGGATCCAGCATGAAAAGTGTCGGAGAAATTATGGCAATTGGCAGGACCTTCGAGGAGGCTATTCAGAAAGGTCTGCGTATGGTAGGGCAGGGGACTCATGGATTCGTTGGCAATAGTGATATTGAGTTCACTGATATTGAGAAAGCCCTCTCTGAACCTACAGATATGCGCATATACTCAATAGCCAGTGCATTTGAGGCTGGTTACAGTGTTGAGAAAATCCATGAACTCACACGTATTGATAACTGGTTCCTGGTGAAGTTAAGAGGAATCTACGAAACCATGCAGGAGCTTAGTAAATATCAGCATTTAGATGAACTGGAAACTGATTTTTTATTGCATTGCAAACAACAAGGATTCTCTGATTTCCAAATTGCCCGTTATGTGCTCAAATCCCCGGGTAACCTGAAGGCTGCTCTTCTGAAAGTGCGTATTTTAAGGAAGCAGCTTGGGATTGTACCCTATATCAAACAAATTGATACGCTGTCTGCTGAATACCCTGCATTAACGAATTATTTGTACCTGACCTATAATGCCACAGAACATGATATTATTTGTGAACGCGATAATAAATCTGTGATTGTTTTAGGGTCTGGTGCTTACCGGATTGGTAGTTCTGTTGAATTCGACTGGTGTTCCGTTAATGCACTGGCCACAGCAAGAAAAGAAGGTTACAGGGGGGTGATGATTAATTTCAATCCCGAAACCGTTAGTACTGACTATGATACTTGCGACAGGCTTTATTTTGATGAGCTCTCCTTTGAACGCACGATGGATATCATCGACCTGGAACAACCTTTTGGGGTGATCGTTTCAACCGGGGGGCAGATCGCCAATAACCTGGCAATGCGGCTTCATGAACAACAGGTCCCTATTCTTGGAACTTCACCTGAAAGTATTGATAGTGCTGAAAACCGGCATAAATTCTCATCCTTACTCGACAGTCTCGATATTGATCAACCCCGATGGAAAGAGCTTTCAAACCTTGAAGAAATACATCGCTTTGTTGAGGATGTGGGTTTTCCTGTACTGATCAGGCCTTCGTATGTGCTTTCGGGTGCCGCAATGAACGTAGTTTCCAATGAACAGGAGCTTGATTTTTTCCTAACCCTGGCTGCGAAAGTCTCCAAGGAATACCCGGTGGTTGTGTCGGAATTTGTGCAAAATGCAAAGGAAATTGAGATTGATGCGGTTGCTGATAAAGGCGAAATCCTTGCCCTATGCCATCTCTGAGCACATTGAATTTGCTGGTGTACATTCAGGCGACGCCACAATGGTGTTTCCTGCCCAGAAGATGTATTTTGAAACAGCCAGGAGGATCAAGAGGATTTCCGCGATATTGCCCGTTCCCTCAATATCTGTGGGCCTTTCAATATGCAGTTCCTGGCCAAGGATAATGATATCAGGGTAATCGAATGTAACCTGAGAGCTTCCCGCTCATTCCCTTTTGTTTCTAAGGTGATAAAAGTGAATTTTTATTGAACTGGCTACAAAGGTGATGTTGGGGATTCGGTTGTTAAACCTGAAAGAGCGCTTTTGATCTGGATTACATTGGAGTTAAAGCCTCACAGTTCTCCTTCTCGCGATTGCAGGCTGCCGACCCGGTTCTTGGTGTTGAAATGGCATCAACCGGTGAAGTAGGATGTATTGGTGAAAATTATTACGAAACACTTTTAAAAGCAATGCTTTCGGTTGGATATAAAATTCCAAAGAAAAATATTCTGCTTTCAACCGGTGATGCCCGTTCAAAAGTCGAATTGCTACAAAGTGCAAGAATGCTAAAGGAGAGAGGGTTCCATCTATTTGCTACACGCGGCACTGTTGCTTTCCTGGAAGAAAATGGCGTGGATTCTACCATGCTGCATTGGCCTGATGAAGATGCTCAGCCAAATATCCTGGATTATCTAAGGGAACGCAAAATAGACCTGGTGATAAATATTCCGAAAAATTTATCCCGCACTGAATTAGCTAACGACTATACCATAAGAAGATCAGCAGTGGATTTTAATATACCACTCATTACAAATGCGCGACTTGCCAGTGCATTTCTTTATGCAATCTGTAAACTCGATCTTGAGGATCTGGTGATAAAAAGCTGGGACGAATATTAGGATTTTATCCTTAACACTGGTACGCTTCTGCCATTTCTTTCAGTTTCTGCAGTCATAGCCATTGGCTAAGAATGATAGTACTGCTCATGTTTATTTCAGCAGAATTAAGGAAAACGCCTGAAAGCCAGTTATCTTGGGTGCTTCATGATCATCATGAGCAATGCCAATAGGGGAGTGAACCAGGCAACAAAGCCCCAAATATTCCATTGACGAACTAATTTCATTAAGGGAAACCATTCATTTTCGGTAGCTATCCCCCCTTTTTCAGTCAGAGACCTTATTTTTCTTTGAATGGGTGCCAGCATGGCAGAAAATGCAAAACCGGAGATCAGTATCAGTACCAGTGACCATAAAATCCAACCTGTTCCAAAAATAGAATATCCGCCATGCATGGCAGCCCCGATGCCAGCAATAATCAGGATAGAAACAGAAGGAATTGTAAAAATCCTGTCTGCCTTAATAATGCCTTTTATAGTATGATGGATTATACTGAAGTCACGGGTTTTCAGTGCAAAACGAAGCCAGAAAATGCCAATGGTGATATTTCCCATGAAAACGATCACGGAAAATAAATGTAATATTTTAAGGATTGAGTATCCCATAGGATTTTTGAATGTTTAAAATGAGTGAATAACAATATTGTTTCCGGGATTATATCCCTGGGTCCATCAGAGTGTGGATGCATACTTAAACAACCTATTTTTTAAAAAGTTCCCTATAATTCATTAATTATTATTGATTTTGAAAAATAAACTGAAACATCTTGAAACGCCTAATGGAGATGCCCATCAAAAGTAGGTGGAAACTGAATCAGTGATAGGAAAAATACGTAAGTTTGAAGCTATTAACTTTATACATTTCATCATGAAAAATCAGGTCATTCTTTTAATTTTAGGGTTGCTGCTTTTTACCGCACAAAGCTTGCTGGCGCAAAAAACCTACAAATACGAATCTGTACCGGGCGACCCTATTGGTACTCGTATTTACACACTTGAAAATGGATTGAAAGTCTACCTTTCCGTATATACTGAATCACCACGTATCCAGACGGCTGTTGCTGTGCGCACAGGTAGTAAGAATGATCCTGCTGACAATACCGGGCTTTCACACTATCTGGAACATATGATGTTCAAAGGGACCACACATTTTGGAACTTCAGATTATGGAAAGGAAGCACCCCTGCTTAGACAGATTGAAGCGCTTTTTGAAGAGTACCGACAAACTGCTGATACGCTGAAAAGAAAGGAGATTTATAAGCAAATCGACCTGGTATCAGCCGAAGCTGCCAAATATGCGATTGCCAATGAATATGATAAACTTCTTTCGGTGATCGGTGCCAAAGGAACAAATGCATTCACAGGAAGTGAACAAACTGTTTATATCAACGACATTCCTTCGAATCAGATAGAAAAATGGTTAAAAATTGAAAGTGACCGTTTTGCAAACCCGGTTTTCCGCATTTTCCATACTGAGTTAGAAACGGTTTATGAAGAGAAAAATATGAGTCTCGACCGTGATTCAGATAAATTATGGGAGGCTATGTATGCCGGGTTGTATCGGAAACACCCATACGGTACTCAAACAACCATTGGTACAATCGATCATTTAAAGAATCCTTCCTTAAAGCGGTTAAGAGAATACTATGAAGAGCGCTATGCTCCTAATAATATGGCTTTAATCATGGCTGGCGATTTTGATCCTGATTTGACTATTGCATTGATTGATAAATATTTTGGTGTGCTAAATAAAAGAAAGGTTGCAAGCTTTAAATCCCCGTCTGAAACTGAACTCAATAATCCTTTGGTTAAGGAAGTTATTGGTCCCGATGCGGAAAGTATTGCCATCGGCTTCAGAACAGGAGGTGTGCATACTCCTGATGCAAACTTGCTTGATATTGCATCCGAAATTCTATCAAATGGGAAAGCAGGACTCATTGATATTAATCTGAACCTGGGACAAAAAGTACTTTCAGCGAATGCAGGAGCTGATATTCAGGCTGATTATTCCGCTCTTATATTATCAGGAAAACCTAAAACAGGGCAAAGTCTGGATGAAGTGAAGGATCTTCTTTTATCTCAGCTGGAATTGCTCAAAAATGGTGAATTTTCGGAATCACTTATTCCGGCTATTATCAATAACAGGAAGTTAAGTAAGATCCGTCAACAGGAGAGTAATATGTCACGTGCAATGGCCATTGCCGGGATCTTTGTAACAGAGCAGCCTTATAGTGAAATGGTAAATGAAATTGAAATCTTGTCCAAAATAACCAAAAAGGAAGTTGTCGATTTTGCCAAAAAATCATTCAATAGTAATTATGTGATCGTCTACAAGCGAACCGGGACTGATGAAGAGGTTAAAAAGGTTTCAAAGCCGGAAATCACTCCGGTCGTTATGCAAAGGGATAAAGAGAGTACTTTCTTTACTGAGGTTTCTTCAATGAAATCAGCTGAAATTAAACCTCTTTTCCTTTCATACGAGAATGATATAAAGAAAATTAAGTTGACAAATGGATTGAATGTTATGTATGTGCCAAATACAGAAAGCAGTCTGTTTAATCTATACTACTATTACAATATGGGAAGCCAGAGTGACCCAAAACTGGCAATTGCTGTAAATTATCTTTCATACCTGGGAACCTCTGATATAAAAGCTGAACAACTAAAGCAGGAATTCTACAAACTTGGATGCAGTTATTCAGTTAATGTAAATAATGAAGACCTGTATATCAGCCTCAGTGGACTCTATGAGAATTTATCAAAAGCATTAGGTTTACTTGACCAATTGATTTCTCGGGCAGTGCCTGATGATAAGGCTTTAAAAAATCTTGTTGATGATATTTTAAAATCAAGGAGGGATAATAAACTAAACAAGAATATTATACGCCAGGCCTTATCCAATTATGGTGTTTATGGGTCTAAATCACCATTCACCAATATATTGAGCGAAGAGGATTTAAAGCAGCTAAATGCTGAGGAATTGGTAGGTAAAATTCATGAATTAATGTCGTTTCAACATGAGATATTGTATTATGGACCAGTATTTATGGGCAACACTGGAAAGGCTGTTTCAAATAAGACGAAAGAAAAGAATACTTTTTCTATCATAATGGAAAATCATGTGATTCCAAAAACATTGAATCCTGTTCCTAATGTTGTCAGATTTGATCAATTACCTACAACTGAGAATAAGGTATTCGTTGTTGATTATAATATGAAGCAGGTAGATATTGTTTTCCACGCCTTATCAGGGAAATATAACTTGACTGAATATCCGTTGATCAGGATGTTCAATGAGTATTTTGGTGCCGGTATGAATTCAATAGTATTTCAGGAAATCAGGGAAGCTAAAGCTTTGGCATATTCATCAACTGCTGCATATAGAATTCCATCCAATGAAGTAGAGAATAATACTGTTTTTGCATTTGTTGGAACACAAAATGACAAAATGGGAGATGCTCTTGATGCTATGCTATCATTGTTCAATGATATGCCTCTTTCCGAAAAAAGTTTTGCTGCTGCGAAAGAAGGGATTATGAATCAAATTAGTTCAGAGCGGATTACAAAATCGAGAATAATCTTCAATTATCTGAACGCAAGAAAAATGGGGTATGATCATGATATCAGGAAGAATGTTTTTGAGAAGGTTCCTGAATTTTCATTTGAAGAAATAAAGAAATTTCAACAGATGAACTTGAAGGATAAAACATTCACTATCCTGGTTGTAGGTGATACGAAAAAGATGGACCTTGAAAAACTTTCAAAATATGGGAAAATCGAATTTCTTGATCTGCAGAATATCTTTGGATATTAATCCTGTAGCAGAAATTTGATGTAGTGATTTCCGAAACTATTGGAAATTGTCAATAACCATATTCCTGGTTGAAAATTAGATGTGGAGAAGGTGAACTCCTGTTGATTTTCTTTATCCAATTGTAAAACTTTCTGTCCTGAAATATCATAAACAGCAGCCCGGGTTACTCCGGGCTGTTTACTTGAAAACTTAACAATTGCAATATTTGAGGCTTCATCCAGGTAAAAAGATGGCTTGAATGTCAGCTGAAATGGTTCTGGTACGTATGTAGTGAGGCTGGGTTCAAATATATATACCATACCCTCCTCCGGCATGCCTTCAAGATAAACTAATGATTTCGACATGGAAGTGTCAGGAGCAAAAGCAAAACTGGTCAACAATACACTATACAATACTTCGTTGGCTTCCGGTATTGAAAATCTGATACCACTCAGTGGCCCGGGATGTCCTCCAAAACACGCGGGTGTCGATGGAGATTGTCCCATCCCAAAATGATATTCAATGGTTCCTGAAGATTCATAAAGCCAAACCTGGAAATTGATATAGTCATCAGGCCCGCCTCCTTTCAAACTGCATTCCTTAAATTGTATCTTCATAACAACTGCCCCGGCACATCCTCCTGATTCATAAGAAATGGCTGGTGTATGATTGATATAATCACCATAAAGATCTGCACCAAATGGAATAATTGATTTCAAGGTATCAAGATGGGTCGCATCATCCCCGAAATATATTTCACCATTACTTGAAATATGAAGTTTTGTGTATACGCGTCCTGCGAACCTGAATTGAAAACCAATGGGAATATCGGAATAAAGTGTGTCATCGAATGCCTCATTCAGGGCAAGGAAATTACCCCCAATCTCTACATAGGGAATAGAAGTAAAATTGAACCAATAAGATTGGCCTGAACTTCTTGAGGGTAAAAGAGTGAAAATTAGGGTAATGGGTATGAGTGCCAGAAGTAAGAACTTGCGCATAGATAAGTGCTTTATGGGAAAACAAGGTGCTGAATCAAATGTTCAAAAAGAAAATGCATCCAGGCATCCAAACCATCTATTGCTCATGTATTCATTCGCATGTTATAGATTAGTCGTCGCCAGGCTTTAGATAATGGGAGAAAGTGCTCATTACAGTTCCTGCAAATGTTTTTGAAACGGGGATGTTCAATGTGCCGGGAATATCAAGTTCAAGTTCTATACTCTCTTTTTCTCTTCTGATTACCCTAACCCGCTCACAATTGACCATGTATTTCCTGTGGCATCTTACTACATCTGTTCCTTTGAGGGCATCTTCAATGTTTTTTAACGTATTGCGTAACATGAATCTTGTTACCGACTCCTTATTCAAATAATAAATACTGACATAATTATCTGAGGATTCAATATATAGCAGGTTGTCTGATTTTACTGAAAACCTTAATGTCCCCTTATCGTCAAGAAAAGGGATCATAACCTTGGTTGAATCTAAAACAGGCTGTGCTTGAGCTAGTTCTTCAATAACTATTTTCTTTTCCTTCCAGGAGAAATACAGCCATAGTACGGAATAGGGCAATAATAGTAAAAGAGCAGTATTCTGAACACAGAGTTTAATCAAGTCAGGAAAAAACCTTTCATCTTTCAGGAAAAACTTGATATAAACGGCATAAAACAGTGCCATAAATAATACTTCTGCCAGAACCCATAAAAAGTACCCCCAATATTTTAGTTGCCTTTTACGACTTGAATAATACATGATTATTCGACTCAAGACCACTACCAAAACACCTGTGAGGGTAATAAGACTGGAATAAAGAAGTAACTGCCACCTGGTTATTGTAAACCAGACATTTACTCCAAAAGGCTCATAAATGTTGATGAAAAGAAGGGCAAAAAGAGCTGTGAACAGGACCAGCTGTACAATATTCCTTCTGGAAGTAAGATATGCAGGGATGGGATTCGAAAAATCTGGCATGAATAGGCGTATATTCCAAAAACAAAGTTAGGCAATTTTTAGTGCTAACATTATCCATTGGTTTTAACCACCTATTGTTTCACCCCTTAATAACCATTTTCACCCCTGTATAGGTAATTCTGTCCCATTGCCGGGGTTGGTATCCCATTTTTAGGCATCTCATTGATAGCTGATGTTACTTTGTACCTGTTTTCAATACGATCAGAAATGAACTACACGGCAAAATACCAGGAGCTGAAATCAATTTATAGCACAGATCTGGATTTCTCAGACGACGATATTTCCTGTAAATGGGTCCGTTTTAATTCAATTAGTGTCGATACATTGAGCAATGAACGAAAGGACAGAATAAAGCAGGCTGCTTATTCATGGACACTTCCTGATGAAGCAATTCGTGAGAACCGTAGCTTTACTTACCCGATTTTTCAAAGGAAAACTAACTCAGATCATTCTGATAACCCTATTATCCTGCTTCATGGCTTGAATGAACGGTCCTGGCTAAAATACCTGGTATGGGCGTTCTACCTGGCTGAGAAAACTTCCAGGCCAGTAATATTATTTCCTATTGCTTTTCATATGAACCGTTCCCCAATTCCCTGGGGAAGCCCCAGAGCGATGGCTCCACTACTCGAATCCAGGCGCGAACGAATGGGAACTGAAAACTTGTCAACAGTGGCTAATGTGGCATTGAGTGAAAGGTTGTCTGAAGACCCGTTGCGATTTTATACCTCAGGCCAGCAAAGTGCTTCAGACATTGTCCAATTGGCCACTCAACTTACCAATGGATTACACCCGATTTTGCCAAAAAGCAGGACGATTGATTTTTTTGCTTATTCAATTGGTGCTTTCCTGGCACAGATTATTATGATCGGAAACCCTTCTCTATTGTTCTCTCAAAGCCGATTCTTCCTCTTTTGCGGAGGTGCTTTTTTTGACCAAATGAATGGGATATCAAAACTTATTATGGATAAACCTGCTTTCGACAGGCTACGAAAATTTTATATCAATGAATTAGGCGATGAAATGCTCCGTTCACCAATGCTTCATCAATCATTGTATAAAACTGAACTAGGCCAGGCTTTTCAGGCTATGCTCAAATCTGATAATTATTCCCTTTATCGGAATGATTCTTTACAAAGGCTTAAGGACCAGGTTTATACTTTAGCTTTGGAGGAAGATTCAGTTATCCCCGCGTATGGAGTTAAAGCGTCGATGGGCTTTTTAAAAAATACTCACCTGGCATCATTCCCGTTTGCTTTTACACACGAAAACCCTTTCCCTGTTTACTCCGACCCTCTTGAATCAGCAAAGGTCAATATAGCCTTCGAGGATGTGATGTCTAAGGCTGTTTCATTTTTACAATAATCATTTCCAGCTTATTCCCCATTGATGGTGCTGGTAGCATCACAAATGGGTGGACACGGGCTTAGATTTGTACCATTCGAGCGGTAAATTGTATTGGTCAGGTCATTGCCACTGCTATTAACTCCTACGACCATTCCTATTTTTGCATTGGTAGCATCTTTCCCCATATAGATTCGGAATCCTGCCAGATTTGGATTTTCAGTGAGCAGGCGATTCATAGCCGAATACTGATCCTTGTCGATCAGCATGGCTTTTAATGGCCCGTTGATACTTTGTGCCGACTTGAGATAGCTTTTTAAAAATGTATTGGCCTGCGTAACACTCAGCTTTTCCATCTCTACAGGAAGAGAAGAGGGGCCTGAAAATGAGACGAGTGTCAAAGAGGTCACTCCAATTAAAATTCCTGCCACAAAAGCAATAATTACCTGGTGAGTTGACTTTTTTATCATGAACTTGGATTTAGATAGGTGAACATAGTGAGGTTAAACATGTTTTGAATACAGTCTTGTCTCACAAATAGTTAACATATCATGATAGAAAGTGTTCATTCATTCTTTATGAAGCAATTCCAAATACCATTGATTGTTGCGATTCTGATCATTTTATTATCTCCTTTTAGTCTGCTTGCAGAAGACAAGTTAAAAGTTGAAAAAGGTTCTCCCGGAATCACTATTTTAAGTAAGAGAAATCAGCAGGATAGTGCAAAAATAAATCAGCTCATTAAACTTGCGCATTATCAAATTGACCATATGGGCGACAGTCGGCAAGCAGATAGTTTATCCGAACTAGCCATAATGGTTGCGAACGGGAGTTATCATACAGGACTTTTGTTTCATGCTCTCATCGCTTACCTTGAGAATAACGACTTAAGTGTTAATAATCTTAAAGCCCGTAACTATGCTAACCAGGCCCTGGAATTGAGCCGGCAATTACATGACCCAATTCTTGAATGGACAGCTCTTCGCAACCTTGCTCAGGTTTTCCTTGCTGATTATGAATTTAATAAAGCCTTAACGGTATCCTATAAAGCACTTGCTCTGGCAGGGTCAGAAAATAATACTGAACTCAAAACTGAGAGTTTTCTTTTAATTGGAAGATGCCTTGAAGGACAAAATCAAAAAATAGAAGCATTCAGGAACTATCTGAATGCAGTAGGAATAGCTGAATCAGTTCACAATGACAATCTTCTGAAGAAATGCTATTCTGAGTTGTCAGGGTTCTTTAATCTTAGTAAGATCTACGACAAAGCTAGTTATTATAAAATTAAAGAATCAACAATCCTTGAAAATGAAGTTCCTGTTGATTCATTAGCTCTTATGTGGACCTATCACGATTTGCAGGTTATAGATGTGAATTCGAATAATAATCGCTTGCATGAAAATAATATGCAAATGGTTCTTGATTTTGCCATCAGGCATCAGAACAAACGATTGTTGAATTATCAATTGTCATTATATCGCTCTCATTTGATTGAAGCCAACAAAATTGATGTGCTTTACAAATTGTATACTACCGGGTTAAAAGGAGAACTCGGACGATTGCAGACTAATGACTTTCCTATGTATCTGCGTCTTCAGGCCCTGTTTTGTGAACAGCGAAACATGCCGGATTCTGCACTATATTACTTCAGAAAGGCTGAATTGATGATCAGTAATGATCCGAATAAAATCATGCAATCTAACTTCTATCATAGATTTGGGCAGTTTTTGGTAAGAAAGGGTAATCTTAAGGATGCCATTGTATTATTTGGGAAATCATACAAAGCAGCGGAAGAAGCCTCCTATTTTGATTATATGCTGGATGCTTCAAACCAATTAGAAGAATTATATTCCAGTGTAGGAGATTTTGAGAATGCATTTAAGTATTCAACCTTGCATGCTCATCTGTCTGATAGCCTGGAGACACTGACAAAAACTGATCAGATGCTGATGCTGGAAATTGATCATGAATCAAAGCAAAGAGAACAGAAGGCCATTAAAGAACATGAAGAGGTTTTACGAAGGCATAATATTCAGTACACGGCAATAACCATTATAATTTTTGCTGTCTTTGTACTTCTGATCATGCTCGGTAGTTTCAGGGTTCCATCATGGGTAATAAAGATGTTGGGTTTCTTCTCCTTTATCTTCCTGTTTGAGTTTATAATCATGATAGCTGACCATAAGATTTATGAAATAACCTCAAATGAACCCTGGAAAATATTGGCGATAAAAATTGGACTTATTGCATTCCTTTTACCCTTCCATCACTGGATTGAAAAGAAGCTTATACACTACCTGCTGAGTCATAAACTGATTGACCTGAGTAAATTTACAGTAAAAGGTCTGATGAATCGGAATAAACAGGAATCAGTAAGGGTTACTAAAGAAGTGGAATAGACATCGATTACCAGAGACATTTCAGGTTTATAAAGAATCCTAACCTTAGAAAATGCCTGCTGTATTACTTTGATTATTTATTGATAATGAGTTTTGCGGTGGCAGATTGCCTGTCATTCATCACCCTGACAACATAGATTCCATCCGGTATTCCGGAGAGGTCAGCCTTATAAGAGTGTTCCACTGTTTCAAAAACTTTTACTTTCCTGCCTGTGAGTTCAAATATTCCAATTTTCTTTATGCCTATCTCTTCTAATATTCCTGAAGTCAGGGTGCAATTCTGTTTCGCAGGATTGGGAGTTAAAACCAAAGAAGGATTTGAATTTTCACCTGCAAATGATCGGGTATACAGGTTCTCAAGTCCGGTATTGCATTTTCTAACCCTATGTAACTGGTGCCACCATTTTGAATATACCTTTTCTGTGTAATAGATAAACGCACTATCACCCAGAACCACCGGCTCTGGGTCAATCCGGATGCTGCTTGTACTGTCACTAACTCTCCGCATTAACGGATTCAACGAATTAATTGAAGTGATCCATATCTCAGCAGGCATCTCCGAAAGTCCCATTGGGGCTTGTGCTGCCATAAAGGAAATGTAGGAATGGCCATTAAAAACAAAGGGCTCCGGAGAGGTGATATATATATATGGAGAGGGTAGGGGGCTATTGAAAGAATGATATAGGTACCAGTTCCCATCAGTATTTTCCTGGAAAACTTTTATTGTCTGGTTTCCATTGGTACGGTACATAAACATCCTGCTATTGCTTTCAGGGTCGTTCCACATGCAGGGAGCACCAATGGTGTCGTTTGAAATTTGAGTAAAAAATGGAAGCGTTGTGGCAACTTCAAGAAAGCCTGGCTGACGTGAATGATTGAGTGCACAACAAATTTGCTGATTATCATCCGCAAAAAAACCAAGTGATATGTCCGGATAAAAATGACTGGTGTTTAAATCTGTATTTCTTACCCACCTTATTCCATCATAAGCATTTGATTCGTAAAGGAATAATCCTGTGCTGTCAGCATAATTCCGGGTGGCCATTGCATACAATGTCCCGGGAAATTGCATTAAAGTCATCGAATTCCAGCCCCCTAAAATTTGGGTCGCCAGGCCTGGATATCGCTCCCCTCCCTTTTTCTGATTATAAACAATTTGAGTGGTTCCCTGGCTTAACATCCATTCAGGGCCATTCCAACCTCCAAAAGTTGGAGCAGTGAGATCATAATCAACCAAATAGCCTTTACCATCCGGAGGCACAAACATATGAGTCAATGGATCAAGACTACAAACCCAGAGTTCTTTATCTTCTGATTGCCAGCAGACCATATTCAAGTCAACATTATATTCAGGATCAATGATGCTTGCCCCGGGATCAGCAGCCAGTATATCTTTCACAATAAAAGGATTTTGTCCTGACAACATCAAAGCTGCTGTAAGGAATAGTCCTGATAAAATGAAAGTTTGGATTTTCATTTTTTTCTTATTAAAGAGTATTTTGGTTCCAAATATATTCAGAATAATTTAACTGACAATAAGATATAAAATATCCTGATAACTTTAAAACGAGAGTCCAGACACCTATGGTTTGAAAAGCAAAGGCAATATGTCCTCTACTTTACCCGCTCCAACTACTTGTATATTCCATTTTTCAGTCTTTAATCCTTTCAAATTATACTTTGAAATGATCATTTGACGAAATCCTAGCTTCTCAGCTTCCGAAATTCGTTGTTCAATCCTGTTAACGGGGCGGATTTCCCCGGATAAACCAACTTCTGCTGAGAAACAAATGTGGCGATTAAGTGGAATATCTTCACTTGATGAAAGTATAGCACTGATAATTGCAAGGTCTATAGCCGGATCATCAACCCTGATACCTCCTGCAATATTCAGAAATACATCTTTTGTTCCGAGCCTGAAACCACAGCGTTTTTCTAAAACAGCCAACAACATATTCAACCTTCGGGTGTCAAAACCGGTACAACTCCGTTGTGGCGTTCCATAAGCTGCTGTGCTAACAAGGGCCTGGGCTTCAATCAACATAGGTCGGATACCTTCAATTGTTGAAGCTACTGCCACTCCGCTTACTTCCTCATCACGCTGTGAAAGCAAAATTTCAGAAGGGTTTGTTACTTCTCTCAACCCTGTATCTCTCATTTCAAAAATGCCTAATTCCGAGGCAGATCCAAAACGATTTTTAATAGCTCTTAAAATGCGATAGCCATAATTCCTGTCACCTTCAAATTGAAGAACAGTATCAACCATATGCTCCAGGATCTTTGGTCCGGCAAGGTTTCCATCCTTAGTAATATGCCCTACCAGGAATACCGGCACCCCGGTCGTTTTGGCATAACGCTGCATTTCAGCAGCAGTTTCCCTGATTTGAGAAATACTCCCCGCTGAGGATTCTATAATATTGGTCTGTAAAGTCTGAATGGAATCAATCACTACCAGCCCGGGCTGTACGGCTTCAAAATGCTGGAAAATGGATTGGGTATTCGTTTCTGTAAGAATAAGACAATCAGGCTCTTTATAACCGATTCTATCAGCTCTCATCCTGATCTGTTGATCACTTTCTTCTCCCGAGATATATAAGACCTTTCTCCCTTTCATCTGCAAGGCTACCTGCAACATCAAAGTCGACTTTCCAATTCCGGGTTCTCCTCCAACAAGAATGAGAGAGCCTTCTACTAATCCCCCTCCTAATACACGGTCTAGCTCAATACTGCCAGTGGAAGTACGGTGTTCATTCCCCTGTTCAATTTCCAGGATCCTTTTAGGTTTACTATCTGCCTGGCGGAAATTACCATTTCCTTTGACTGCCGATTCAGCTCTTTGCAGTACCTCTTCTACAAAAGTATTCCACTCCCCGCACGAAGGGCACTTCCCCAGCCATTTGGGCGCCTGTGCTCCACAGTTCTGACAGAAAAAACTCGTTTTAACCTTAGCCATTGGGTAAAATTAGATAAACTTAATGATAGTTTAAAAAAATTCAGCCTGGACTTCAATAGCCATCGTTATAAGTGTTCAATTATGCATTGAAAGAGGCATCAAGCAGGTTCTTGAATATAATATGATATTTGAAATTTGGAATTTGGTCCGCCAGCCGGCGGATGGTTCTTTTATTAGAATTCATTCCTGATTCGCCTCTCAATAGCAGAGGTCGAATAACCATCAATATAATCCAATGTTACGATTTCACCGCCTTTTGAATTCACAACATCATAACCTACAATATCCTCAGGCTTGTAATCGGCTCCTTTAACAAGTACATCAGGGCTAATAGTCTTGATGAGTTCATAGGGGGTGTCTTCACCAAAGTAAACTACTGCATCAACAAAACGCATTGAAGCCAAAGTCATAGCTCTTGACACTTCATCCTGTATAGGCCGGCCGGCACCTTTTAATTTTCTGACGGAATCATCAGTGTTCAAACCGATGATGAGGATATCACCTAATTCTGACGCTTTAGCCAGGTAATCAATGTGACCAAGATGGAGAATATCAAAACACCCATTGGTGAATACAATTTTCTTGCTTTTGAATCTCCAAATGGATAACAATCTCAGGAATGACTCATCCTGACGGCTATATATATTAGCTGTGATGGTTTCTATTTTACCCATTATTTTTCTTTTTAGCCAGAATAGGAAGTAATATTAAAGATAGACTGCCAAGGATGATAACGGTAAGCGTTTGCGAACTCCAGATCAGCCAACCCAGTGCATATCCTTTTGTTGACTCAACTGAATAAAGGAACAAGGTCTCTGCAACAATTGCAGGATAAATCCCTATTCCTCCCTGAACCAGCATGATTCCTATAGTCCCAAATACCAGGGTAGCCAAACCTGCATCAATTCCAAGGTGTGAGGATTCTGGAAAACTGAAGAATACAAAATAAGCCATTAAGAGGTATAGTACCCAAATCGCTAAAGAGTAAAAAACAAATAGCCAGATACGCTTTATTTTGGTTAGCGATTTTATTCCTTCCAGGAATCCAGTAAACAATCCCTTAATTTTAATATAAAACGAATGGTTTACTATCCGTTTCCTGAATATAAGAAATAGGAGGCCAAAAACCGCAAAGAGCGATATAATCAGGATACTGAAGCTCCCCGAAAGATTCATTCCCAGGTGAAACTTCTGTTGAAGTGGAACATAAATCTTCTCATTGATGTAGACCGACAATTTGCCAAATTGCAAGGCAAGGTTCAGGAAAAACAGGAAAATAAACATGAGCAGATCAAGAGCCCGTTCAGTAATGACTGTGCCAAATGATTTGTTAAAAGGGACATTCTCGTACCTGGTCAGGACAGTACAACGGCTTACTTCACCTAAACGGGGTAAGGCCAGGTTGGCAATATACCCGATCATGACCGCAAAAAAAGTATTCATCGTTCCGGGACGGTATCCAAGCGGCTCAATCAGCATTTTCCATCTCAAAGTCCTGAAATAATGTGACAGCACTCCCAAAACGATAGCAAAACCAATCCACCAGTAGTTAGCCTTCCCAAAGGAACTTAAAATCTCAGTTTTTTGCTCAGGGGATAGGTTTCTGAGAAATAGCCAGATAAAGAAAATCCCGATTCCGAAAAATAGTGTGAATCGGGCTATGGCAACCAACTTACTTTTCAAGTGGAATTATCTTTTTTTATTGTTTGAATCTGGAAATACAATAGAAGGCTTGAATTTTTTTGCCTCCTCAAAATCCATATGTGCAAAAGCAGCTATAATTACCAGGTCTCCAGGGTGAGCCTTACGAGCTGCAGCACCATTCAGAGAAATTACTCCGGTGCCCCTTTCGCCTTTAATTACATAAGTCTCGAGGCGTTCTCCATTATTGATATTCACTACCTGGACCTTCTCAAATTCAATCAGGTTGGCAGCTTCCATCAGGTCCTCATCAATCGAAATGGAACCAATATAATTCAAGTTGGCCTGCGTAATAGTAGCCCTATGTATTTTTGATTTTAAGATCTCAATTGTCATGCTGCAAAATTACAAATTATTTCTACTAATTGATCAGTAGTTTATAATGGTCATTATATCAGGGTATTGTGATAAAATTTGTGTAAAATGCTATCGTATTAATCCTAATAAAGCCGGATATTATCAATCAACCGGACTTCCCCAAGATATACTGCAACACATACTACTGCATGCTGAACTTCTTCCCATTCACTGAAAGGCAATAATGTTTCTGCATCAACTACACTCACATACTCAACTTTAAGCTCCGGAAATTGTTCAATTTCTCCGATAATCATCTTCTCCAGGCCTTCAGGAGTAAACCATTGGTGATTTTCCAATGCTTTTAACAATGAACGATAGATTGCAGGTGCTATGTTTCTTTCCGTTTCATTTAGTCGCTGATTTCTTGAACTCATGGCCAGTCCGTCCTCTTCACGAACAGTAGCACAAGGAATGATGATAACCGGAATATTTTGCTGTTTAACCATGTGCTTGATAATGGCCAATTGCTGGAAATCTTTCTCACCAAAATAGGCCTTATCAGGTTGGATGATCTCAAACAATTTTTTTACAACTATACCAACACCCCTGAAATGCCCGGGACGAAATTTTCCTTCCATCACATCTTCTAATCCACCAAACTCCATCTCTGTTAAATCAGGCTCAGGATACATCTCTTCTGCCGAAGGTGCAAATACCATCGTGCATGGAGTATTCCCCAACTTTGCTATGTCTGAATCCAGCGTCCTTGGATACTTTTTTAAATCTTCTGGATTGTTGAACTGAATGGGATTGACGAAGATGCAGACAATTACCTCTAAATTCTCCCTACCAGCCGCTCGCACCAACTCAAGATGCCCTTCATGCAAGGCACCCATAGTTGGCACAAAGCCAATACTCTTGCCGCTTCTCCTGACCTCAGCCAGGTATTTACTAACATCCGCAATGGTATGTAATAATATGTTCATTGGAAAGTCCGTTCCGCATGCAGAACACTCCTTTGAATGAAATGTTCTGATACAGTTTGTTAGATGATTTACTTCTTAGATTTGGAAATAATTTTGAGAATATCCTTTTCCAGGATATCTGAAGGCACTTCCACAATCCTTCCTAATTCACGTTTCTTCTTGTAGAAAATAAAAGTGGGAACCCTCTCAATCTTTAAATCTGATAAACCTTTCACTTCCGCCTTCTTCTGGTGATCTACGCATATCAGGGTAAGGTTCTTTTCATCAAAATGTGCCTGGTCCAGAACTTTATAAAACCTGGGTACCCAATCACGGCTATCACCACACCAGGTCGCCATAACTACCTTGATTTTTATTTTCTTCAATTTCTTTTCCAGTAATTTCATGGTCTCAGCATCTGGAATATAAAGCGGGTATTCTGCCTTGTAAGCTGAATCGAAATTACTTTGAATTGTATTGAAACCACTTCGGTCGCAAATACCAATCAACATTTCATTATTCCTCTTTTCATCAAAAGCTTTCTTGTTCAACTCCTGTGCTGTCAGAAATAGAGGGAATATCAGGATCAAAGTGAAAAGTGCATTTTTCATTATTTGGATTTTTAGTGTTTATAGGTTTACCATATTGTTTCTTATGGCAAATTTTACAAGGTCAACAGATGATTTCAACTCCAGTCGCTGCATAATATGGTTTTTATGCGACTCAACTGTTCGAATACTTATGAATAATTTGTCTGCAATCTCTTGATTAGAAAAACCTTCTGCAAAAAGACGCAATACTTCCAATTCCCGCTTCGATAGCTGATTTTCTTTATTGTTATCGTCTTCAGGCCCCGACTTGGCTTTCTTAATGTAACTCTTGAGAATCACATTGGAGATAGATTCTGCATAATACTCCGATCCCTGGTTGATTGCCCTGATGGCATCAATGAGTTCTTTCCGGGAGGTGTTTTTTGGAAGATATCCTTTTGCCCCTGCATTAATGGCATTGAAAATAAATTCTTCAGAAGTATACATCGAAAGAATTAACACCTGGACAGAAGGATATTGAAAACGGATTTTCCGGGTAAGTTCAATGCCGGATAATCCGGGCATGGCGATGTCAAGTATTGCAACATCAGGAAGAGCTTGCTCTATCAATTGTAAACATTCAGTCGCATCAGAAGCCTCTCCGATAATCTCAAAAAATGATTCACCATTTAATAGGTTGGCTATGCCGGTCCTTACCAATTGATGATCATCAGCCAGGATGATTTTTATTCTTTCCATTTCCTGTTATGTAAGGAATGCTGACTTGCAAAGTTGTTCCAGCATCAGGCTGGCTCCTAATCTCGAACGTGCCATTCAATAAAGAAGCACGTTCCCTGATGTTTTGCAATCCATTCCTGTGTGCAAATCTTACGGGGTCAAAGATAAAACCTTTTCCATTGTCAGAAACAATCAGGCTTACCTCATTTCCGTTTCTTAGCAGTTTGATACTCATGCTGCTGGCCCTGGCATGTTTGATGATGTTTGAAATAGCCTCTTGAGTGATCCTGTATAAATAGGTTTTCGACTTATCATCCAATCGATCTACCGAGCCCGTATTTTCAAATGAAAACAATAACCCGGCTGTTGTGGCCATCTCTTCACACCGTGTTCGCAATGCTGTAATCAATCCAAATTCATTCAATGCAGCCGGCAACAAAGCATTTGTGACTCTGCGAATCTCATCTATGGTCTGATCAATCATTCCTTTCGCTACATCAATGGAGGCTCTCATCTGGGAAGGGGTTAGCTCACCCGCACTTTCAAGCTGCAATTTTACAGCTATCAGCGACTGCCCAATACCGTCATGCAACTCTCTCGAAAGTCGATGCCTTTCTTGATCCTGACCATCAATCACTGACCTTAACCTGCTTATCCTCTCAGCTTTTAACTCCTCTTGCTGTGAATTCATCTGCATCGAGATGTCCTCAAGAGAACCCAGAAATATCCCACATAAATGACTTCTTTTAAAGTTCTTATTTCTAAAGGTCTTTCCTTCCCTCAGCATCAGCAATGCTTGTTCCAGGTCCCTTAACGAATCTGCCACCTTCCTGGTAGCGTATATGACCCATGAACTCCACATAATAAACATTATGAGTAATGGAGTAATGACCGGAAAATTAGGCCCCAATCCAAATACCAGCAAAAAGAATATGCTGAAAAGAAGGGTTGTCGGCAGAACAAAAAGAAATATAATCTGTTTGATAAATCGGTTTTTCATCTTGCAAATGATAATGAATGTCAAAAGTAACCAGATTTGTGATTACATAATATTCCAGTCTTCGGCAATGAATTCAGTAATAAGGACTTTCCCCGGAGAATAGGTCAGCATCATCATGGCATAATGGGATAAAAGATATTGGACGCCCTTTCCAATAATAATAGTGCAAATTTGAATCATTCTATGAAAGGCTTGAAAGTGTGACAAATAGATTAATTTTGCACAAAAATTATTTCAGATATTGAAAGCTCAGTTGCAAGCAGTAATATTGACGGGCTCAGTATCGGGAGAATCAAAACCATATTTAATTAAGAATAACTTTTCATCAAAACTTGTGAATGTATTATGACTAAGATTGGGATTTTTTTTGGAGGTAAAGACAATGCTGGTACAGCTAAAGTGGCAAAACTTATCCATGAACTTTTGGGTAAGGATATTTCTAAAGTACATAATGTGAATGCTTCCAAAGCAACTGATGTGAATAAATATGACTTTCTTGTTCTTGGAACTGCTGCATGGGGTATTGGAGAAATGCATTCTGATTGGGAAAACTTCATTGAAGAATTGTTGGACGCAGACCTGGCAACAAAGAAAATTGCCATTTTTGGCCTCGGAGATCAAAAAATGTACCCGGAAAGTTTTGTGGATGGATTGGGTACCATATTCTGCCGCTTGCCTTTCAAACAGAACGTTGTTGGCTTCACCTCAACAGAAACTTATAAGTTTTACTATTCTACTGCTGAAAAAGACGGAAAATTCGTTGGATTAGCCATCGATAATGATACTCAGTCAGACCTGACTGAAGAACGGGTGAAAAAATGGGTAATGCAGATCAAAAGAGAATTCGGTATTTAATTTACCGAATTACGTTCACACTGATCGTTTTTTCTTCCTGATTAGTCCAGATATTTTTGGATATAGATATGTAATTTATTGTATTACTACTTATTTTCTTCCTTTCTAAAGAACAGGATCAATTTTTAATTATTTGATATTTAATAATATAGAAAAGTTTGGATAATGAATTTTATCAATTATTGAAAAAAAATACATATTTTGATATTTGAATAAAAAAAAATTACAACTTTGAACCTTGTTTTAATCCCTATTTGTGAAACTTAAACTGAAATATTCAGGAAGGCTACAAAGTCATATTTTAATGATTTGGGCTGTTGCTGTATTTTGGATTCACATTGGAAACATTATTAATTTCCATCAGCACCATATCTGGGGAAAACAACTTATCCCTGCTGTTTGTTCATCTAATCGTCAAAAAGAAAAAGCATTTGATCATTCATCAGGTTACCTGAAGCATATTAACCATGATGGTAATTTGATTCAGGGAATCCTGCCCTGCGATGATAGCCTTGGCTATTTGTATTTTTCTTCATCTGTTTTAGGTCAATCGGAGTTTTCCGAACCTCTTGCCAACAATTCCAATCAATCCCATTCTCTTCGAGGGCCTCCTCAGGCATAATTGTCACTTGGCTTAATGCCTGGTTGACATCTCCCGGTTTACAATTGCTCTAAACTTAAAGTTTAACTGCAATTGAAGGCTAAACGGTATTCATATACCTGAAAGCCGCTGTTACCAATAACTTTTACTGCTTTATCTAACGTAATTCCTGTGAATGAAATACCTATTGTATTCATTTGAACAGTCTAAAATAATACAAAAATGAAAAATAAGTCCATCATTTTCTTTAGTGCATTGACAGCACTCTTGCTGAACTCATTTCATGGATCAACCCAATCAGTGGGTCTTATTACTGATACCATCTTAATGGGCCCTTTTTATGGGAAAGAAGTATACTATGACCTATCCAGTGGTTCCGATTGGGCTATCGACCGGAAACAATGGGATATAGCTTTTCAGACCTCTAGAATGAGCGCCAGTATCTTAACCAATGATGCTTCTAATAATAATGCCCTGGGTGTTCTCGGGGTTGAGCTCTTTACTTATGAAAATGCTGATACTACCGGTTGGTCTGCAGTTGATACCACAGGATTATCTACCTGGAAGCTTCTTGTGAATAGTACAACGGATTGGGAAACTGGTGCTTTCTGCCAGAATCAATCAGGTCATCCTGATTATGGATGGGGGAAATATAATGCTGTAACACACGACGTTATTGGAGACTCTATTTATATCATCAAATTACGCGATGGTAGCTTTAAGAAATTGTGGATCATGCGAAAATATTCAAGTGATAACAAATATGCCTTTAAATATGCAAACCTCGATGGTTCCAATGAACAATCAATCATGCTGGATTGCAATCCTTATGCAACAAAGAATTTTGTTGGATTCTCCCTTACCACAGATCAGGTCGTAGACTTCGAACCTGTTGAAAGTGCTGGATGGGATATATTATTCGCAAAATACATGTACACCTATCCTGATGGCGTATTGTATCCTGTTACCGGAGTTTTGAGTAACTATGATATTAAAGTAAACAGGTTCCAGCCTGTTGCTCCCGATTTTCGCATTTTCGATGCAGCTGCAATGGATTCTACCCGCTCTCCGATTGGCTGGGAATGGAAATACCTCGATCCGAGTTTTATCTATCATGTAGAAGATTCCCTTGTACATTTTATTCTCGATAAATCCGGAGATATATACAGACTTGTTTTCAAGGAGTTTGCCGGTAGTTCAACAGGTAGAGTGGTGTTTGAGAAAGAACTGATTTCATTGGCATCTGTTAGTGAACTGACCGGAATTTCATCCAGCCTGGCAGTGTATCCTAACCCTGCATCAGATTATATTAACCTGCTTTTAAACCCGGGTTCTGCATCATCTATAATTCTTAATCTGAAAACAATTAATGGTCAGAGTGTGTGGGAAAAGGAAATGGCCGTTGAAAATCGCTCATTAAATAAACTTCTGATTCCATCAGGTAATCTTCCTAATGGAATTTATATAATTACTATGATAGTCAATGGATATTCCTTGACCAAAAAGGTAATTATTCAACACTAAAAATAGTTCACGTTGTTAGTTAGAATACTAGGGTTAATGGCATTCCTGCTGTCCGGGCTGATCACCACGGCACAGCAGGCTGCCATTGAAGTACGTGATGCAAAAACCCTTGAGCCAATTGCTTTCGCTCATGTTTGTTTCGAGGGAACGATATCTAAAACTCAAAAGCATTTTATTACTGATATTAAGGGTAAAGTACCCAATGAATGCAAGGAGGTCTCTGTCATTGCAATCTCATATGTTGGATTTGAGACGCTGATTGATACTGTTTATCCCCAAAAAAATATTGTAATTGATCTCAAACCTGCTGTCCTTAATATCAGCGAGATTGTTGTAACAGCCCAATTTACCCCGGAACGTGCAGATCGGTCAATCTATAGGGTTAATGTGATCAATAGCCGCCAAATTGAACAAAAAGCAGCCAACAATCTCACAGATCTGCTGGCCGGTGAAAGCAATATGAGAATCTCCCAGGGTGGAGTGCTTGGTTCAAGCCTCAGCATGCAAGGCCTTTCAGGAGAAAATGTCAAATTCCTCATTGATGGGATTCCTGTTATTGGTCGTATGAATGGAAATATCGACCTGAACCAGATGAACCTGTTTAATGTGGATCATGTGGAAATCATTGAAGGGCCGATGTCGGTAGTCTATGGAAGTAATGCCATTGCCGGTGTTGTAAATATCATTACTAAAGAAAATAAAAATGCTCTGCTATCCTCTTCTGTTAATGCATATGTGGAGTCAATAGGGGTATATAACTTCGATGCAGGTTTATCAAAAAAAATAAAGAAACACACATTTTATGTGGATGCTGCCAGGAACTTTTTCCAGGGTTTTTCTGAAATTGATACCACCCGTAATCTGAAATGGAAACCTCGCAGACAATACAACACAGATGGCTATTATTTATTCACCGGGGGGAAATTAAGAATTAAAACCTCTGCACAATACTTTAATGAATTACTACTCGACAAAGGCCCACTGCTTCTGCCTTACTTTGAAAGCGCATTTGATAACCATTTTACTACCGTTAGATATTCAGGGCGTTTGGAAAGTACATATAGCCCCAGGAGGGATCAGCAATGGAGTTTGTCTGCCTCCTATGCTGCCTATAGCCGGATAAAAAACAGGTATCTGAAAGATCTGACTACGTTGGAACAAACTTTGACCCCAAACCCTGATGATCAGGATACTACAGATTTTAATAACATTTTATTCAGAGCGTGGTTCAATAAAAATAATGCAGATAAAATTCTAAATTACCAGGCTGGTGTTGATATCAATGTTGAATCAGGAAGTGGAAAAAGAATTAAAGATCTTACTCAGGAAATCGGTGATTATGCTGCATTCGTAAGCATGAAGATTGATCCGCTCTCTTCACTCTCTTTCCAGCCGGGTGCCAGGTTTATATATAACTCCAAGTATAAAGCACCACTTGTTTATTCCTTGAATCTAAAATGGAATCCTACTCAAAAGTGGGTTTGTCGGGTAACTTATGCCCGTGGATTCAAAGCTCCTGCCTTGAAAGAACTCTATCTCTATTTTGTCGATATCAATCATAATGTGCAAGGCAATGCTGACCTCAAATCGGAATATTCCCATAATATGAATTTTAATATGGGCTATTTCAATGAGTCAAAGTCAAGCTATTTCAGTGCTGAAGCCGGTCTCTTCTATAATAATATTGATAATAATATCGCATTGGCTTCTGTGAATAATGATCTGTATACTTATATAAACATCGGTAAATTTATTTCTCGGGGTGGTCAGGCGAATATTACCTGGAACAATTACCCGGCGCTGAGCGTAAGATTGGGGGCATCCTTAACCGGACAAAAATTCGCGTTCAATAAATCATTCATAGCTGCTGCCGAGGAATATTGGAGTAATGATATCACAACAAATATCTCCTATAAAGTGAGTAAACTTGGAACCACAGCCACACTTTTTTACAAGTATTCCGGTAGAGCTCCTCAGGTAAGTCCTGGAGATGATGAAACAATTGGTGCTTTTTGGGTTGAAAAATACCATATGCTTGACATATCTGTCATCAAATCATTTCTAAAAAACACACTTTCTGTTTCAGCTGGAGGAAAAAACTTATTCAATGTCACAACTATACCCGCCACAGGTTCCGGGGGGAGTGCCCATTCAGGGAGTAGTGATTCCATGAATATCGCTTGGGGTAGAACATGGTTCTTGAAACTCTCCTATAATTTTAATAAATACAAATGACCCGGTTAATACTGATATCAACTGTTATACTGCCACTGCTATTCCTTACAGCTTGCTTTAAAGAGGATGAAAAAGTTACGCCTCACTTGCCGGGAAATACACTAGTCGATACGGTTGAACTTACCAATCTATACAAATACCAGGTTTTTTATGAATTGAATTCAGCTACTTCTGTTGGCTCTTCTCTTCGTAAACAATGGGATATTGCTTTCGAATCTTCACCCGAAGGTTGGCATATCCGACTCAATACAAGTTGTTTTATGTATGCAGCCGCATTTCCAGGACAGGAGTTTGGAATTATGGCTGATACAACAAATGCTTCATGGAAGTTTGATAACTCTAATGGAGATGCCGATTCATTGGCTATCGGTAAGTGGTTTACAGTCAATGGAAATGATACTGTTTCAAATGGGAACTTATTGATCGTTAATAGGGGAATTGACGAGTTGGGGAATGATCGGGGTTACAGGCAGCTTATCATCGATAGCCTTTCCGGTGGAATATTCTACTTCAGGACGGCAAAATTTAATGGTAGCGATCAAAAATCTTACGTTCTGAATAAAGTCCCTGGCTCAAATTATAGCCTTTTTTCTTTTGATACCGGGGTGTCCCCCCTTGAGGAACCACCATCAAATGCCTGGGACCTCATGTTCACTCAATATACTACTTTGCTTTATACTGACCTTGGGGAACCCTATCCTTACCTCGTGACAGGTGTTCTCATGAATCCTGTCAATGTATCAGTGGCAAGGGATACTTCACATACTTTTTCTGAAATAACCATCGAATCCGTTGAAGGTCTCCAATTTTCAAACCAACAGGATTTTATTGGTTACGATTGGAAATACTATGACTTTGATACAGGCTCTTATACAGTCGATTTGAATAAGATATATGTAATCCGCGATAATAAAGGCTTCCTTTATAAACTCCGGTTTCTTGGATTCTATAATAATCTTGGAGAAAAAGGATTTCCTTCCTTCGAATTCCAGAGACTTTAACTCCATTCTTTTTGCACTTATTGCTCATTTCATGGGCTATTTGCCCTTACTCCTTAAAATAATGTAATTTTGCAGCCATTTTAATGTAAACCCTTATGAAAGTTCGCCATATTTCCCTCATTATTATATGCCTGTTTGGCCTGAGTCTTAGCTTGAGTGCGCAATTGCAAAAAAGTGACGCATCAGTGCAGGCATGGCCAACCACAGGCTTCTCACCAGAAATTACAGAATTGGACCTTCACTATGAAATAGGATTTCTGGCTTCTGATTCTTTGAAAGGCCGTCGCCCTGGTATGAATGAAGAAATCGTTGCGGCTCAATATATCCGTGAAATATTTTCAAAAGCTGGGTTGTCATTACCCTTAAATAAAGGTCTCCAGGAGTTTACGATTGTCGCTGATATTTTCCCTGGTCCGCAGAACATCTTCACCTTCGATAATGTCTCTGCAGAACTAAATAAAGACTTTGTTCCACTGTCATTTTCTTCAAATGCTGAAGTTATTGCTTCAGCAGCATTTGCAGGATATGGATTTGATATTGACCTTGATTCATTGAAATGGAACGATTATTTAGGCCTGGATGTCAAAGGGAAATGGGTCGTTATCCTTCGTGGAGACCCTGAGCCTGAGAAATCAAATAGTGCATTTATAGCTTTTGAACAGGAACGATCCAAAGTGCTGACTGCTAAAGATAAAGGTGCTGCCGGTGTATTGCTTGTTACTCCTTCTGATATCGATAAGTCAGATGCATTGATGCATGTTCAATATGACAAAACCCCTTCAGATGCCGGTATTCCTGTGCTTAACATCACCAGGGCCCTGGCTGATAAAATCCTTGGATCAATGAACTACACGGTAGCTGACCTTGAAGCATCAATAAAATCTGATCATAAACCCCTTAGTTTTTATCTTCCAATAACCATAAATGGTAAAACGGATCTTATCCAGAAAAAGGTGCAAACCAATAATGTGATTGGTGTCATAAAAGGAAATGATCCTATCCTGGCCGAAGAGTATATTGTTATTGGAGCTCATTATGATCATCTGGGACTTGGAGGAGAAAACTCTGGTTCCAGGATACCGGATGAAATTGCAGTACACAACGGTGCAGATGATAATGCTTCCGGAACGGCTGGGTTACTGGAACTTGCACAGTGGCTGCAGTCAAAACAAAAAGAACTAAAACGCTCTATCATGTTTGTTGCCTTCGCCGGCGAAGAAATGGGACTATTGGGTTCCAGGGAGTTCATTAAAAATCCACCTGTCGATAAAGGAAAAATGATCGCTATGATAAATATGGATATGATCGGCCGGTTAAACCCTGTTTCAAAAACGATTAGTGTAGGAGGGACCGGAACATCTGTTGAAAGTGATACAATCATAGCCACTCTCTCTGCTAACAGATCTTTTGTTGTGAATCGCTCTCCGGATGGATATGGACCTTCAGATCATGCTTCTTTCTATAGTGAAAATATCCCGGTCTTCTATTTTACTACTGGGGCACATGAAGACTACCACACTCCATCTGATGACCTTGAAAAGCTGGATTTAAAAGGACAGGTAGCGATCCTTGAAATGATTGCTGACCTGGCAGAACTACTGTCAGTAAAACCAGAACGCTTGACTTTTAAAGAGGCTGGAACAAAACAGGCTGCCCGTTATGGACGCAATATGAAAGTTACCCTTGGAATCATACCGGATATGGTTTCAAGTGATAATAACGGTTTAAGGGTAGATGGTACACGTAAAGGCGGCCCTGCAGAAAAAGCCGGGATTCTCAAAGGTGACGTGATTATTGCTCTCGATGGGCAAACTGTTACCAATATCTATGATTATATGTCACGCCTGGGTAAAATAAAACCTGGCCAGGTCGCTGGCGTGGAAATACTTAGAAATGGGAAAAAGGAAATCTTAATCGTTCAATTTTAATTTGATATCTGATGTTTAGATTTCTGACGGAAGAATTAATTATAAAATTTTTAAAGTTTGGAGCAGTTGGAGCTACAGGGGTAGTCGTTGATTTCGGTTTTACCTATGTGAGCAAGGAGATATTGAAAATCCAGAAATATGTAGCAAATGCTATCGGGTTCACTATTGCCGCCACTACTAACTATTTCCTCAACAGGTGGTGGACATTCCATAGTAATAATCCTGACATCGGAATAGAATACTCCCGCTTCCTTTTTATATCAATTCTGGGATTGGGTATCAATACTTTCGTAATCTGGCTCCTGGTAAGCAGATATAACAGAAATTTTTACCTGTCAAAGCTTTTTGCAATAGGTGTAGTTACTATTTGGAATTTTATCCTGAACCTGATCTTTACTTTTGCCTGATAATTCACAAAATAGCAGTCGGTTAATAAGTCCGTGACATCGCCTCAGGAATAACAATAATGTAATCTCCTTTCCCTTCCTGGTCTTCTGAAAGTTTTACCGGATCTGGCTGTTCAACGGTCGAAATGGTAAGAATTCTGAGTGTTGGTGCGGATTTCTTAAGATACCAGACAATACCTTCATAATTATCACTGTGATAGGTGCCGTTAAAATGCAGAAAAGTACTACCTGCTGTCCAATTGCGAAGTATTGATTGCGCCATTGTAGCATCCTTTAAAGCTTGCGCCATGGTAATAGTCTGAGAAACATGCTCTGATTCCCCCATCTCCTTGAGCATATTTTTATAACAACCTAATTCAGGATCAAAGGCTATCGGGCGATCAGCAATCAACCGATATGCTTCCTGATCCAGGTTGTCTAATGCTTCAAAACCAGATTTATTTACCATCGAAGCATACCTCCTGGGTACATTGGTTGCAATAAAATGCAGACTGCTGTCCTTCGCAAAGTTTAACAAAGGCTTATAGTCTGTCTTGTAATTTGGCCAGAGTTTAACTTCAGTTTCAAAGTTTTTTTCTTTAATACTTCCTGACAAATATTCGTTGATAAGCAACTGGTTATCTGTTTCGAACATCTCAGCTCCCAGGATTAGCTTTTTCCCTTTTAATTGATAAAGATCTTTGGTTAATTCAAGTTGTAACCAATGACAGATGGATACATTGTGCAGTTCGCCGAACATCACAATATCTGCCTTAGCTGCCTCTTCTATAAGTGTTTGATAGGATGTCGGTTTACCCTTATCATTAAATAAACAATAGGCCGGCTTGTCCGATTTCATGGAAATTAGAAACAGTGATAATAAGGTAATAATCAAGATGCTTTTCATAATCGTTTGGATTTGAATAAGAATAAATGGTCACCTATTTCTTTAATTGATTTCCTTCAAACATGAGGGGTAGGAAATTGTTCACTCCTTCAACAATCCAGGTGATACTGTTACTACCCTGTAAAATAGTCCGTATGGGTTTTCCTGAAAGGTTTTCATATTCTGCCATTACCTGTCGGCAACCTCCACAAGGTGTTACAGGATGTTCAAGGCTAAATACTTCGGTCTTTGCTACTACAGCAATAGTTTCTATTGCTATCCCCGGAAATTGGCTGGAGGCTGCAAAAATGGCAACTCTCTCTGCACATAAACCAGAAGGATAAGCAGAATTCTCCTGGTTATTCCCTGTGAAAATTGTGCCATTTTCCAAACGTAACGCTGCACCTACAAAGAACCTGGAATAAGGGGCATAAGCCTGCTCTGCCGCTTCCCAAGCCATTTTTATGAGAATACGGTCTGATTCGGTTAACTCTTCATTGGAAGAGAACTCAGTATAGGCAACACTAAAAGTTCGTTGTATCATTTTCTGTAATTATGCAGTAAAGATAAAGGAATCTGTGTACAATAAGTAAATCAGCCGCGAATAGCAATAGCTGCACAAATACGAATTATCAGGGTTAAGAACTGATCGTTCCCGCATATGGACTAAGACTTGCTTTGCCCGGTTTCTTTCACATCCGGTTTCCTCCAACCAAATAATAATAATGAGGTCAGGAAAGCGTAAAAGGTAACTCCCTCCTGGGTTTCAAGAGTATCTTCCGTAAAAATGGAAATAAAAAATATGCACCAGAAAATCAGGTAAAAGTATGGTTGATAGGTTTTTACCTTTATCATAGGATAAAACAGAACAAACAAAAACCAAATTAAACCAAAAACTCCAAAAGCAACTGTTATTGAAAGGAATTGGTTGTGCGACCTTAATCTGAATTGTTGGTCCAGCATTGAATTGGCCTGCCGGTAGTAGTTTTTGAATGCTTCAGGCACATCACCTGTGCCTACACCAAAGAGTGGATGCTGTTTAATAATCTGTAACGATGACCGCCAGTACTCTATCCTTTGAATAAGGGAGCTTGAATTAGGATTATTATGATACCTGTAATTATCCCATCCGGTAAGCAAATTCTCAATCTGAGGCCTGATTTGGAACCACTGTCGCGATTTGGAATTTGTGAGTCCGGCTTCTATATTCCTGATATCCTGCCTGCTTAATTGGGCAATGCCAATAGAGTCTTTTCGAAGTTGCTTGGATGCCAGATACCTGATTAAGGTGTACCGAATATACTGCTGCTTACTGTCCAAACTGTCAATAGATACAGAACTTCTTTCCAACCACGATTTTCTTAATTCCTTGTCACAAATGTACAAACCTGTATAGCTGCCATTTTCTACCTTGAAGTTAACAGTATCATGATAGTATGAATTTCCATTGGGCGTATATAACTCCAGTTTGGTAAAATCAACAGCCTCTGTGCTTCTGAATTCTCTTGCTATCTTCAAAAAGTATAAGCCGGGGACAAGTATTAATGATAAGCCACTAACAAACAGAAGCAACTTTATACTGAGCCTGCTGGCTTTAAACGCAAAGTATAAGGCCATAAGAAAACTCATGATCAGGAATATCGCAATACCTGTTGAATACTTCAGGTAGAACATAATAAACAGGAACCAGAATGCCGTTAGAATAAATAATATCCGCTGCCATCGTACGAAAATATCTTTAAAATGTGCATAATAAAACAGGATAAAAATTGCAAATACTGCATTTAAACTAAACCTGATATGAGAAATATGCGCATTCATAGCCCGTGGATCAGCAACAGGTAATTGAATGAAAAGAATAAGCCTGTATAAGGTCCCTCCAAATAAGGCCGCAATATATCCCAGGAAAATCCAGAAAATCGTTCGTCTATCGAGGGCTGGACCTGTCGAGAAAAAAAGTGGCATTAATAAAAGGGGAAGCTTAGTCCTGAGATCCTTCATTGCATAGCTAAAATCAGATGTATAGAACAATCCGATAACATGCAGAAATAGCAGCGACGTCACTACCATCGCTGTTTTATTTCGAAAGAACAGACTGAATTTCTCGATCAGAGAAAGGAAAATAGAACGAAAAAATCCTTCTAAAAGCCTGACTATTCTTAAAGGATGGGATTTCTTTCCATTGAGGTATTCCGATAAATAACTGATGTCTGATTGATGAAGCAGCCAGAATCCTAACATCAGGAATTGGCTTAGACTAGTAGTGTATTTAGAAAGTGGAATTGAAGACAGAAGTAAGACAATCGAAATGTGGTAACACTTTGTATTCCAATAGTTAAACTCTGTCTTAAAATCCTTCATGAATGAAAATACTTTTACGATTTTTTCCCTGAAGATGCTTTGGTAGCCTTCTGAACACTTCCATCCAAAATACCTGAATATGTCTGCGAATCATTTAGAACATCAATGGCCTTGGCAATATCAGGATCAATGGAAAGTGATGATTCGATTCTTCCTTTTTGATAGTAATACCGGCTGATTACTTCTAATTGCAATAGTTCAAGAATCTCGTTCTTGTTTTCAATCATGTCTTTCTTCTTATGTTCAGTAATACCACTTTCGAGTGATTCAAAACTGGTTTTTAGCTCAGTCATGCACCCTTCTATCTCTGCAGCTTTCTTTAACTTTATAAGTTCACTCTCTATTGGGGTAGTGAACTCAAATCCTTTGGATTCAACAAATGCAGTAAACTCTTCATAGTCTTTGTCAGTGAGCTTAAATGCTGAAGCAGGTAAAATGGTGCCATGATTTTTGGCATATAGCGTGGCAAAATCAAAAACCATGTATTTCGTAACGAGATTATAAGCTATGGTGCTGAATCTAACAGAATCAGTGTCAACATCAGGGGAAACACCTTTACCGTCAAAAACTGTTCTGCCTCCTTTGGTTTTATAAGCAGTAATTAATGAATCTGGAATATGTTCAGCATGCCCGTCACGTTCATGTTTTGAATAATCAATGGCTTGAATGCACCGTCCTGAAGGTATATAATACTTAGCCACTGTTATCTTTACCTGGGTATTATAACTTAGTGGATACACATTCTGAACTAAACCCTTGCCAAAAGTGCGACGGCCAACAATAACTGCACGATCCAGATCCTGTAATGCGCCTGCAACTATTTCTGAAGCTGAAGCACTTGATCCGTTTACTAAGACTACCAATGGCATGTTTTCTTCAACGGGTTCCATGCTGGTTTTATAAGTCTTGTTTTTATCAACCTGTTTCCCCTTTGTACTAACAACAGTTTCTCCTTTGTTAACAAACAAGTTAACAAGATTAACGGCTTCAGTAAGCAATCCTCCGCCGTTATCACGTAAATCAAGGATTAAGGTTTCCATTGCATGATTCGTCTTCAGGTCTGTCAGTGCCTTCTTTACATCTCCTGAGCAGTTTTGAGTGAAACTGGTCAATTTGATATAGCCAACTTTTTGATTTAACATTCCATAATAGGGAACTGATTCAATTACTATTTTTTCCCTCAGGATTTCAAAAGTAAGCGGTTTATTCTCCCCTTCCCTTTGAACCAACAACTTGAGCGATGTCCCGGGCTGTCCTTTTAGAATTGTACTAACATCATCAACTGATTTTCCAGTGGTGCTCTTGTCATTAATTTTCAATATTTTGTCACCAGCTTTTAAGCCTGACTTTTGAGCAGGTGATTTCTCATAAGGCTCTGAAATTATAATAAATTCACCCTGCTTGTGGATGAGTGATCCAATACCTCCATACTCTCCCGTGGTCATAAACCGGTAATCTTCAATTTCTGCCTCAGGAATATAATTAGTGTATGGATCCAGTGACCCCAGCATAGCATCAATCCCTGTCTTAACCAATTCTGATGCATTTAACTCATCTACATAGTTACTGTTGATTTCTTTGTATAATGTGGCGAAAATGTCCAGGTTCTTGGAAATCTCAAAATTCTGAGAAGTTTGTGCCGAAACAGATTGAAAAATAGTGAACAAACCGATCAATAGTAGACCGATGTAGCGATTCGAAGTGTTTCTTATTTTAGTAGTCATAGTCTTTTAATTTTTAGTCTGGGTTATTAAGGTACCGGATCATAACCACTCCCTCCCCAAGGATGACAAGAGGAAATTCGCTTCAGGGTCAACCACCCACCTTTAAATGGGCCATGTTTACTGATCGCTTCAATACCATAGGCAGAACAACTGGGAGTGTATCGGCAGGATGGAGGTAAATAGGGTGATATACCCCCCTGGTAAATTCTGATGAGTATAATCAGAAATTTACTTAGTACTTTTTTAAGGGTGATATAAACTATTTTCATCTCAGAAAAGTTTCTGTTCCTGTGTTCTGATATTCAACAATTCTGCTGTCTACTGTGTTCGATAACGATAAAATTCAAAGGTTTATTTTCAGAGCGAAAGTATTTATTTGTCAATCCTTTCCTTCAATATTTCTGCTCTTACTTTCTTTCTCTGTTATCAATTCAAGTTTGCTAATAATTTGTTCCAGTGCTCGATTTACCTCCAGAAATGAAATGACCTTTTTCCCGGTATAAATAATCGCTAAACTCAAACCAGATTTGGACTCTTCAACAGGAGTATGAATCCGATATTTTAATCTGCGATACGATTCCCTGACCAGTCGTTTCATACGGTTACGATCTGCCGAAAGCCTGATATACTTTTTGGGAATCGATATTAAAACCTTCGGTCCGGGCTCTTCCGGTTGCTCTTCAATATGGTAAAGTACTTTGAAAGGATTTGCATAGAAAACACTACCATTCTCAAAAAGACTGTCTATGGCCTTCTTGCTGCATAATTTTTCAGTCTTTCTGAATGTTTCCCTGGTTCTTTTCTCTTCCATATAGCCCTAATGCCGCAAAGGTAATAAACAATGTCTAGACCTGTCAGTTAAGCTGGATCCAATTCTGGATTTTGAACTGCTTTTCCGGGGGCTTTCCCCCCCCTTTTTCACCCCACCGGGGGGGAGGAGAAATCAAAAGTTCAGGAATTAGTCATTTAGAAATCAATGGTAGAAATTTCAAATTGATTATCAATATGCATGAACAAAAAAAAACTGCCTTATTTGAAAGGCAGTTTTCAAATACTATTTGTTGGAGTTATTTTTTGTTGTTCTTAATCAGATACTGGTCTATTGCCATAGTCATGGATGGAGCAGATGCACTTGGAGCAGGGATGTTAACTACTAGGCCGGCATCAGTTGCTGCCTGTGCTGTGGTTGAACCAAAGGCACCTATGAGTTTGTCACCTTGCTGGAAATCAGGCCAGTTATAGAATAATGATCTGATACCTTGAGGACTGAAGAAAACTATCATATCAAAAGAATTGATATCAACCAGATCCTTCATCTCTGCAGGAAGGGTGCGATACATGATAGCTTCTGTAAATTGAACCTTAATGGATTCGAAAAGATTTGGTAATTCTTTGTTATGACTGTCAGAACAAGGAATCAGAAATTTCTCGGTCTTATGCTTCTTTACAACGTCCATCATCTGCTGCACATCCGGAGCATGAAAGATCTTTCTCTTACGGAATTGAACATACTTCTGCAAATAGAAAGCAATGGATTCCGACATGCAAAAGTATTTCATTGTTTCTGGAACATCAACCCTTACTTCTTTTGAGATCCTGAAAAATTGATCAACAGCATGCTTACTATTGAAAACAATAGCAGTATATTCATTGATATAAATTCTTTCATCACGGAATTCTCGTATAGTAACACCTTCAATCTTGAAGAACTTATGGAATTCGATATGAACCCCATGTTTCTTAATGATTTCACCATAAGGAGATTTTTCAATCTCGGCCGGTACGGGTTGAGAAATTAGTATGTTCTTGATTTTCAAAACTTTCTGGTTTTATTTCTGTGCAAATCATTGAATATCAAAAACAGGCTTTTCATAAGTGCCTGATGATTTTTACCACGATTAACAAGGGTAAAATTTCGAGGGTGCAAAGGTATAAAATTAAATGGAATATGGAAAATTTTGAATTGGAGAATCCGATAAGAATACTTCTTATAAATCTATAGCTCAATAAAATGGTCAGAAGAGCAAATGCTATCCAAAATAAGGGCAAATCTTTCCAGTAAAAAATCAGAAGTAAAAATGGGAAAATGACTAAGCCTAAGGTATGGTTGAAAATTAATGTATTAAGCCGGTATGCATGTGCATGCTCCCAGGTTTTGAAAATGGATCCAGTTGCTCTGATAACTAATCCTTTCAAAATAACATAAGCTACTACGATAGTTAAAATGAACAGATAGAAAACATAACTTGGGAATTGATCAGGTACATATCCATAAATTACAGAAAACTTATAGATCATTAATGATATCGATGTTAGGAAAATAAAACCTAAACCAAGCGTAATTCTCTCATTATAAAGATTTCCCTCACGCTCAAGTTGATTAACATAATAAGGTAAGGCTACTGATCGGAAAATCTGTGTGAGTCGCTTCGAATGATTAGTCTGGATCCATGCAAGTATCAATAAACAAACAAAAACCAATCCCGTAACCCAATCAATCGAAGGCTGGTGTATCGGTTTCGGACCATGGCTGACGGGCTGAAGTTGATGACTGCTGAAAATGGAAGGGACGGGCTTGAGTTCTAATGATCGAACTGAAGGAGTTTGATAATCATATATGCTAAAATTACCATATTGTTTTATTACCTGCTTCGAATAGCCGGCCGACTGATTCGTAATAGGTACACTTGCCTTAAAAAAACCGACAGTATCACTGATAAGTGGATAAGGTTTAAATCTTGGCAAGTGGTCATTCATAAGGAACAATTCTGAAATGCAAAAATAAGGATTTCAACTGCTAAATTTTCAGTAGCTATTCTTTGTTATCAGATAAGGCTGAGATTCACAAAAAATGATATTATTATGACTTCCTGAGATAAATAAAATTATACCTTTGCAAAAACATGTAGCTAAAGTATAAGTACTTGATATACAATAATAAAGCATGATTTTTATCATGCATTTACTCCGAAAATTAATAAAATATTGCAATGGCAGAAATTGTAGCAAAACTTGAAGATTTCACCTTAAGCAAAGAAGTCCGTAAAAGTGGATCTCTGCAAAAGGTAGGCATCATTGGATGCGGTTCAATGGGTCAGGAGATAGCGAAAACTATCAGCCAACATGGATTCGATGTTGTGATCCTTGATCTGGACCAGGATAAGGTTAATGATGGAATTCTTGGCATCACCCGTCTTATTGATGATGAAATCCGCCGTTGGGGTATGACTCAGGGTGAAAAAAGATTGATTCTTTCCAGGATTAAAGGCTCTATTGAATATAGCTCCCTGGCTGATTGTGACTTGATTCTTGAAGCAATTAATTCTCGCAAACCTGGAACCAGTCTTGAAATTAGGAAGGAAATTTTTAGAAAAGCTGAAAGTGTGATTAGAAGAGATACCATTCTTACTTCTAATACTGCCACACTCATGATTTCAGATCTCGCTTCTGGTCTTCAATATCCCGACAGGGCTGTGGGTCTTCATTTTCTTGCTCCTACTGATAAGGTGAAGGTCCTTGAAGTTGTTAGGAGTGCCAAAACTTCTGATGACGTATATGAACAAGCTTGCCGTTTCGTAAGAATGTTAGAGAAGAAACCTATCCGTTTGATGGAATCTCCGGGGAATATTAGTACCCGTATGATTATCGTTGTCATAAATGAGGCCTGTGAAATGCTTATGGAAGGTATCGCTTCGGCGCATGACATTGATGAATTGATGAGAACAAGTCTTGGCCATCAGTTTGGACCTTTCGAACTTGCTGACAGAATTGGATTGGATAAACTTCAAAAATGGATGGACAACCTGTTTGCTGAATTCGGTGAACATGGGTATAAAGCATCTCCCGTCATAAAAAGGCTCGTTAGGGCAAATTACCTGGGAAAGCCTATGGACAAGGCTTCTATAAGTATGATGAAAACGGGAAAATTGTAGGTAATACAATCACTTGTCCTGAATTTAAATAATTTGATCCTGAAAAAAATAGAAACAATGAAACTAATCGTATTAAACTGTGGAAGTTCTTCTATTAAATATCAGCTTTTTGATATGCCTACTGCTGAGGTACTTGCAAAAGGTTTGGTGGATAAGATTGGACTGAAGGGAGCTTCCATTAAACATAGTAAAGATGAGACAGTGCTTAAACTTGAAGGTGAAATACTAGACCACCAGGCCGGTATTGAACACGTTCTTGCAATTTTGACTCATCCTGAATACGGCTCCCTGAGCAGTCTGGAGGAACTAGGAGCTGTAGGTCATCGTGTCGTCCACGCAGGAGAAAAATACAATGGCTCAGTTGCGGTGACAAAAGAGGTAATTCAAGCATTGGAAGAATGTGTCGATTTAGCTCCACTGCACAATCCTCCTAATCTTGAAGGTATTTACGCCATCACAAAATTACTTCCTGATGTACCCCAGGTGGGTGTATTTGACACAGCTTTTCACCAGACTATGCCAGAACATGCTTTTCTTTATGGTATCCCTTACTCATTGTATGAAAAGTACAAAGTCAGGCGTTATGGCTTTCATGGTTCCAGTCATCGATTCGTTTCCCGACGTGCAGCAGAAATTCTGGGAAAATCATTACATGACCTGAGAATTATCAGTTGTCACCTGGGTAATGGTGCTTCTATTGCAGCTATCAGTGGTGGAAAATCAGTGGATACAAGCATGGGTATGACTCCGGTTGAAGGATTGGTCATGGGAACTCGTTCCGGTGATGTTGATGCAGGAGCGGTTCTATATATTGCTGATAAGGAAGAAACAAGTATCCCTTTTACAAATACATTATTAAACAAACATAGTGGAATGCTTGGTTTATCTGGTGTATCCAGCGATATGCGCGATATAGAAACAGCCGCAGCCGAAGGAAACCACAGAGCCAAAGTAGCACTTGATATATATCATTACCGCATTAAAAAATATATTGGGTCATATGCAGCTGCAATGGGTGGTGTTGATCTCGTAATTTTTACAGGTGGTGTTGGCGAAAATGGATGGGAAACCCGTCAGGAGTGTTGCAGTGGACTTGAATTTATGGGTATGCAACTGGATATTGAGAAAAATACAAAGATGAGAGGTAAAGAAATGGTAATAAGTAAAGAAGATTCCAAAGTTATTATTATGGTTGTTCCTACAAATGAGGAATTAGTCATAGCTCAGGATACTTATGAAATTGTTACTGCATAATATGTTTACTTTCTTTATATTGATGTAATATTCCGAAAAAAAAGGCTGCAACTCAAAATTGCAGCCTTTTTTTTCTCTCTTAAGTTTATTTTAATCAAGTGATTCCATCAATTCATCAGTAATTTCCATATTGTGATACACAGCCTGAATGTCATCATCCTCTTCAAAGAATTCAATGAGACGCATAACCTTTTTTGATGATTCCAGGTCAAGCTTGGTTGTGTCTTTTGGGATACGTTGCAATTTTGCACTTTCTGGTTCAATTCCCATCTCTTCCAGTTTTTTCATCATGGCACCGAAATCTTCCATAGCCGTTGTTATTATGAAAAAATCTTCCTCTAACTGAATATCCTCAGCCCCGGCATCTATAACAGCCATTTCAAATTCATCGAGGTCAAGACTCCCCTGGGGTACAGTGAAAATGCCCTTCCTGTCAAAAATAAAACTCAGTGAACCATTTGTTCCAAGAGTTCCACCAAATTTGTTAAAATACGACCTAACATTGGAAATGGTTCTTTGTGTATTGTCAGTTGTGGCTTCAATGAAAATTGCAATTCCACCATTGGCATATCCTTCATAAGTAGATTCTGCATATGAGGCAGAATCCTTATCAGAGCCCTTGGAAATAGCTCGCTGAATATTGTCCTTGGGCATACTGGCCCCTTTAGCATTTGCAATGGCAAGACGTAATCTCGGATTACCATCCGGATCAGCACCACTCTCTTTTACTGCTACTGTAATTTCTTTAATGATCTTTGAAAAGATCTTGGAACGCTTTGCATCAAGAGCTCCTTTTTTTCGTTTAATAGTCGACCATTTATTATGTCCTGACATATGCTTGTTAGTTGATTATTGTGAACCTTTTTCTTTAATCATATCCAGCACAAAAAATGAAGAATATCGGCAAAGTTAACATTTAGAACTGAAACAAAAAAGCTGCCCCCATAGGAGCAGCTTACCAGTCAACAACCACCAAATTATTGTAAGTGTTTCTTCAAATTCTTAGGCTAAACAGATTGCTTTTCTTTCAATTTCTAAAGATCAGAAAGGTCTGTTAAGCTAATACCAATAGCAAATGGATATAACTCTGGTCCTTTATTCTTCTGGAACATTGGGGTTAGGGAATAGGTAGCATAAAGATTAAGAACTCCCCAGCCAATCTTTGCAATAGCATCCAGTTTGAAAGGATTCATATAGAAATCCTTGCGGTCTTTGTCTTTCTGACGACTACCATCGTCATATACATATTTTGTATGAGTGCCAATCCTCCATCCTCCAACTAGTCCTCCGCTGAGGTGAAAACTATTTGCCTTAGAATTTCTGTTGGTTTGGACTTCCAACATTAATGGCAGTGTGAGGTATGTATTAACCAATTTACTTTTCTCAAAAGTTAGATCTTCGCCTGTAGCACGCTCAAGTATAAGTTTATTATCTCCTTTTAATAATCTGACATCATTATCAAATCTATAATTGTTCCATGTAACACCCAGTCCGGTAACAAGACCAACATGATTCTTGATGAGATTAATGTTCTGCTCAAAAAAGTTTAGGTTAACGGCAATTGATTTCTGATATTTTTGGTCAAGTAGACTGTATTCTGAAGGATAATTTAAGTCATAATCAGGTGTAAGATATCCATTAACTCCGAGTTCTAATCCTTTCCAATGACCATTAAATTTTTGTTTTTTCTTGTCCCTTTTAATCTTGACATCTCCATCTTCATTTACTTCAAGAGTATTATCACCTAGGGTTACCCGAACTGAATCATCGGTAACAACAACGATTCTATCATTATTGATGGTAACCTCAACATTGCCATTGTCATCTGTGTTGGAAACTACCGTATTCTCATCATCATTATCTGCGTTATTTGCTCCTTCATCAATTTTTACACTTTTTACATTCTCCATACCCGTGAAAGTCATGATGTATTCACCGGTTTTTCCAATCTTCTTTACTTCATTATTATCAAAATAGGTCAGGGTACCAGCACCTGATAAATCTGCCTTGAGTTGTTTTCTGGCCATGATTGAAGCATTTCCAGCTCCGGATATTTCAGCATTTGTATTATCAGTTACAAATTCAATGGCTTTGAGTTTACCGGCACCACTTACTTCAGTTTTATGCTCAATGGCTGTTCCGGAGAGATTTACATCAGCAGCCCCACTAATTTCTGTACTCAAATCATCAGCAGTGATAATGAGGTTTTCTTAGAGGCACCACTAGCCTCATTGTAAACTGACTTTGCAGAAATCTCAAGATTGACTTTAGATGCTCCTGATGCAAGCAGCTTAAAATGATCTGCCTGGATTGGAGATAAGCCTTTAACAACAGAGGCTCCATTGGCATCGATTTTATTAATAGCAGGAGATGTGACATATACATTCATCTTTGTGGCATTGCGCACATTATCACAACTAAGGACTAATTCCCCGTTGTTCACTTTTGTCTTTAATTTATCCTGGAGATTTTCATCGATTTCTACGGCTACCTGCTGAACATCACCTTGAGTGAAAAATAAATTAATGGCACAACCAACATTAATAGAGGTGAATGAGTCAACCTGGCGATTTTGTTTGACAACATTGCCATCACCTTTTACCTGGGCCTTAATAGTTGTTGATGAAAGGAGAACAAAAAGTAGAAGGGCTGAGGTCCATTTGAAAGTTTTCATTGTCATATTATTAGAAGTGAGTATTTTTCGAATTTCCAGAACAAGACGTTAACTCAGTTCATTTTGTTACATTCATTTTAATATTTTTTTGCATTTCATTAACAATCGTATCGATTGCCATTGAAAAGTGGGTAGATAATTGGAACCGTAAATAGTTTTGTCTCTGAAGCGGAAACATTAAGTATCCAGATTGTTGTCATTTTATAGTCTTTCAAAAAAAAGCCGGGCATTGCCCGGCTTTGTAAACATCCTTATGTCAGTTTATTTTTTTATATCACGTTGAAGTTCTAATTTATCGCCATACAGGTTGTAGTTGACAACTTTCCCCTGATCATCCCTTTGCAAGTCTAGTTTGACATTATCCTGGGTGAGAGTGTTATAGGTTTTTACTCCGAGTTCAGCAAAAGTCCATACTGAGATTGGTGAAGAGGACTCAGTTGTTTTTTTCTTTCCATTAAAAGCAAAATATTCACCAATTCTTGATGTGAAAGAGTTAAACAGTTTCTTTTCTGGATCTTTATCTGTTGAATTGATCTCTGCATACTGGATTTGTTCTGACAATTTCAGGTTATAGTACAATTCCAGGTAATCATTAAAATGCATCTGACTTGTTCGGATAAATTTGAATTCCGGTTCAACAACATCATGTGATTCAACTTGATGGCTGGCAAGAAGGTTCATCGAAGGGATAATATCAGGATTTCTAACTGCTTGTTTTTCTATATGAACTGAACTATTAATATTGGAGGTGATTGCTTCGTCACTCTTGGAAACAATGGGACGGGATTTGTTTTCAGCAGTTTGGGCAGGTAAAGCAACTTGATTGGATATCTGTTCAACTGGATTCACTTGAGTTTTTTCCTGTGGTAGAGTTGAAGTTTTTTGTTGATTACTGTCAGTCAAGATTGTAGGTTTAATGACAGGATTCAGGAAATTTGAAATTGAAATCAGCAGAGCAAGAGAAGCAGCGGTTGCAAGTGTATAAAAAACAATACGGCGAATTGAAACAGTTTTATGTTTCAGTCCGGCTTTATCCTGGTATTTTATGGAAGTATCTGGAGTAAGCCTGGTTTGAGCATAAAGTTTTCTTTCATATTCAATGTGTGGATTAAGAACAAGGAACTCAGTTAGATCGTTGGACATTTCAGAGGTTAGAATTCCTTCCTGCTCACTTATGAGAATTTCTTCATAATTGGATTCAGAAACTGAACCAAATGGGATGACTTTATGTAATAAAGATTCTTTTTGACTGAATATGATCAAGTTGTCAGGCGAAAGTTTTGAAAGGGAGTAAATTACCTGATCTTTTAGATAAGCTGGATTTTGTTTTAGAAATTCTTCAAGCTGATTTTTTTCTGTGGTAGAAAGCAAACCTTCAATTTCAGCAATCAACACATCATCAATATTGTCAGCAGTGATAATAGCCGATGAGGACATCGCATTTTTTTTTAATGAATCCTTAAGATCAAATTGAATATTAGCATCAGGAACCACTGTTATACTTTCAAATCCTTCAAATTCAGATTTTAATTCTGGATTTTGATCCATAAATGACATCAACTCACTTACTTCAGAAGGGCTAAGATTCCCTTCGAAATAATCTAGGAAGTATGCTTCATAATTATCCTTGTTGATTTTCATTTGAGTTATTATTAGTATTTTGAGATATGATGGTTTGAAGTTTAAATTTTTTATTAAAGTGCTTTTAGATTACCAGGTCAAGGCTGCCGATATATTGTTTTAGGAAAGACCTTGCTCTGAAAATATAGACTTTCACTTGAGATTCATTTAATCCTGTAATTTCTCCGATCTCTTCATACGCATAGCCTTCATAATCCCTTAATAAAATTACTGTTCTTTGTATTTCAGGAAGACGGGATACAGCTTCATTAATTACTTCTTTCAGGTCGTTAAATGAATTATGGTCATGATATTTGCTTTCATAATTGCCGTCGATAGAACTTAGCCTTTGATTTTTCCTGATATGGTCAATCATCGTGTGGTAGGCAGTTGTAAAGAGGTAAGATTTAGCCTTTTCATGACTAATATCCTTAACTTTTTCCCACATCTTCACAAACGATTCCTGTACAATATCCCTGGCAGTATCATCATCCTTTATGTTTTTAAGGATAAACCGGTACACTCCATCTGAATACTGCTCTGCGCACGCATTGTATTCGTTTACAGTCATATTTGCTCTGATTGGTTTCTGGTCAGGTGTACATTGAACGTGTAACTATGCAATAAAGTTACAAATAAATTGAAGTTTATTTAAGAACTCAGAAATGTTCGGACAAAAGAATCTTCCAATTATAAAATACGATAATAGAAATTGCCCTGGAACCAGGAACAATTCAGTGTTATTTTCATCACGAAAATGAAATTACCCTGATCCGGGAATAGATTAATCGAGTTTCAAAACGGCCAGGAAAGCACTCTGAGGTACTTCCACATTACCAACTTGCCTCATACGTTTCTTCCCTTTCTTTTGCTTTTCCAGGAGTTTACGTTTACGAGTGATATCCCCACCATAGCACTTGGCTGTAACATCTTTCCGAAGGGCTTTTACTGTTTCGCGCTATAATTTTAGATCCTATAGCAGCTTGAATAGCGACATCATATTGTTGCCTTGGGATGAGTTCCTTTAGCTTTTCGCACATCCGGCGTCCGAAATCATAAGCATTGTCTCTATGGATTAATGTCGACAAAGCATCAACAGCATCACCATTAAGCAGAATATCCAATTTGGCAAGCGCTGCTTCTTTGTATCCGGAAATATGATAATCAAAGGAAGCATATCCTTTCGAAATGCTTTTCAGTTTATCATAGAAGTCGAAAACGATTTCTCCTAATGGAATTTCAAAATTTAACTCGACTCGATCTTGTGTAAGGTATACCTGATTCAGCAAATTGCCACGTTTGTCCATGCATAATTTCATAATCGAACCGGTATATTCTGATTTTGAGATTATCTGTGCCAGAATATAAGGTTCTTCTACATAGTCAATTTGGGTCACTTCAGGCATTCCAGAGGGATTATGAACTTCCAGTTCTTCGCCTTTAGTGGTAAAAACCTTATACATTACGTTTGGAACAGTATTAATGATGTCCATATCAAATTCCCTGTCAAGACGTTCCTGCACAATTTCCATGTGCAACAAACCAAGGAATCCACAGCGGAAACCAAATCCTAATGCAGCTGATGATTCGGGTTCAAAACTCAATGAAGCATCATTTAGTTGAAGTTTTTCCAGTGATGCACGCAGATCTTCATAATCATCTGTGTCAGTTGGATATATACCCGCAAAAACCATGGGCTTAACATTTTTAAAACCCTCAATAGCGGTCTTGCATGGGTTATCAACATGGGTAATGGTGTCTCCTACTTTTATCTCTTTAGCTGTTTTTATTCCGGATATGATATATCCTACATCTCCTGCACTTAATGCATCAAGAGGGGTTTGCTGCATTCGCAGAATCCCTATTTCATCTGCCTTGTACTCAAGTTCAGTAGAAACAAATTTAACAAGTTCATTTCGTTTAATACTACCATTAAAAATTCTGAAATAGGCAATTACGCCCCTGAACTGATTAAAAAGTGAATCGAATATAAGGGCTTGCAATGGCGCATTAGGGTCTCCTTTTGGAGCTGGAATCCGGTGTATAATTGCATCAAGTATATCGTCAACCCCCATACCAGTCCTGGCACTTGCGCGAATAATGTCTGTTGATTTGCATCCGATGAGATCTACAATCTGATCTTCAACTTCATCAGGCATTGCACTATCACTATCCATTTTGTTCATCACTGGGATAATCTCCAGGTTATGATCAAGGGCCAGGTACAAATTCGAGATAGTCTGAGCCTGAATTCCCTGGGTGGCATCGATCACCAGTAAAGCTCCTTCACATGCTGCTATGGCTCTTGAAACTTCATATGAAAAGTCAACATGTCCCGGAGTATCTATCAGGTTCAGTTTGTATTTTTTTCCTTCATGCTCATAGTCCATCCTTATTGCATGACTCTTGATTGTGATTCCACGTTCTCTTTCAAGATCCATGTCATCAAGTACCTGGTTCTGCATTTGACGTTCAGTCAGAGAGCCTGTGGTTTCAAGTAATCTGTCAGCCAGGGTACTTTTACCGTGGTCTATATGGGCTATGATACAAAAGTTTCTTATATTTTCCATTGGGTGCAAAAGTAAGGAATTTTCCCGGACTGCTCATCAAGGTGTTGTAAGTGACCTGTATATGTTAAGTTTTTATAACAACTTGTATTACTAGGTATAATTTTAAGTGATTATTATAAAAATTCTTACTTTTGCATTCGTTTTTAAAAATGCACTCATTCCTTAAAATCAATATATTATGACAAAAATTAAAGTTGGAATCAATGGTTTTGGTCGTATTGGCCGCCTGGTTTTTCGTGCATCCATCCTAAGAGATGATATTGATGTTGTTGCAATCAATGACCTCATTGATGTTAACTACATGGCTTACATGTTAAAATATGATACTGTACATGGACAGTTCAAAGGTACTGTTGATGTTAAAGACGGTCAGCTTATTGTTAACGGGCAAACCATCAGGGTTACCGCATGCAAAAACCCTGCAGAAATAAAATGGTCAGATGTTGGTGCTGACTATGTAGCAGAGTGTACCGGATTATTCCTTACTAAGGAAACATGCCAGGCTCATATCGATGGTGGCGCAAAACGCGTTATCATGTCTGCTCCTTCAAAAGATGATACTCCAATGTTTGTATATGGTGTAAACCATACAAAATATGCTGGTGAACAGTTTGTTTCCAATGCAAGCTGCACCACTAACTGCCTCGCTCCACTGGTAAAAGTTATTAATGACAATTTTGGACTTGCTGAAGGTTTAATGACTACGGTTCATGCAACCACAGCAACTCAGAAAACGGTTGATGGCCCATCAGCTAAGGATTGGAGAGGTGGCAGGGCTGCTGCCGGTAATATTATTCCATCCAGCACAGGTGCTGCTAAAGCTGCTGCCAAAGTTATTCCTGAATTAAAAGGAAAACTAACCGGTATGTCATTCAGAGTGCCAACTTTGGATGTTTCTGTAGTTGACCTGACCTGTCGGCTTGAGAAAGCTACTACCTATGAAGAAATCAAAGCTGCGGTTAAAGCAGCTGCTGATGGCCCAATGAAAGGAGTTCTAGGTTATACTGAAGAAGCTGTAGTCTCAAGTGATTTCATAGGTGACAGCCGTACTTCTATATTTGATGCTGAAGCGGGTATCATGTTGAATCCAAACTTTGTGAAATTAGTTGCCTGGTATGATAATGAGTGGGGGTATTCATGCAAAGTCCTTGATATGATTGCTCATATGACTACAGTAGCGTAATCAATTCTCACAAATAAAAAAGGATTATCAGAATTCTGGTAATCCTTTTTTTATGTGTGAGGTTAGCTTTCTACAATTTTAATGCAGTAAATAACTTAATCTACGATCCCGTTTCTAAATTTTAATCATTTTGCTGAGATCAAATTAGGGCCGAAAATTACCATGAATTGTGATTTGAATTTTAATCATACTTAACTTAAAATATATTCCCGATAGCGACTTAATGAAAAAATGGAGAGTTCTTCTTACCTGATGATTGTAACAGATCCTTTCAATGTTCGTTTAATCGTTCCATATAAAGTGATTTCAAACACATCGCATACATAATAATATACGCCATCACTAGCTGGTTGATTTGTGCCTATTATTTTACCATCCCATTCAATATCAGGATCATCAGTCTTAAATATAAGCGTTCCCCACCTGTTAAAAATTGTTAGGTCAATTTTTTCAACTGAACTATAGGGATAGGGAGTGAAATAATCATTATAGGTATCGGCATTGGGTGTAAAAACATTAGGCAGCCTATATCCTCCACAGGTATCGCTATCAATACAAATGGTGTCGCTCATCATACTTATATTACCTATTGAGTCGATGGATCTGAGGGAATAGCATCCTGCAATTGTCTGCTGAAGGTCATGTGTAAAGGTAGTACTGTTGATTCCGGATAAAGAATCGAGTAAAACAAAGATATCTGACAGGGGTGGCCGGTAGTAAACATAGTACTTCACTACATCGTCTGCACAAGTCTCAGATGCATTCACCCACCGCAGTATATTGTCGGCACGATCGCAATCAGGCTCCACGGTTAGTTCCGGTGGACATGGAGGTTCATTATCAGCAGGGATTCCACAAACTTCTTGTGAAAAGTTTATCAATGGATCAGTAATTCCAGTTGTCCCATAAGAACCAATTGATTTTATCCTGTAGCAATAAGATTGACCATTAACTAATTGCAAATCAGTATATGTAGGCAGAGTGGTTGTCGTAATGGAATCAAAAAGCTGAGTCAACTCATTTTTACGATAGATAACATATTCATGATTGGTCCATGGAACTATGGAAGGAAAGTTCAGAAGCAGTTTATTGTCTCCGTTACTGATGCTTAGGTAAACAGAAGAAGCTACTTGTGAAGGTCCAATAATAAAACGTAATCCGGGAGTGTCATTTATAAGATCCACTCTATAGCTGATGGGTTGGTCTTTGGTATTGAATGGTTCATCAAAATACAAAGTATCATCCAATGAGTTGAGAGAGTCAATGAGGATTAGATTACTTCCTATAAAATCAAATGATCTGTAAATTAAATACTTATAGGGTCCAGGAGCTTGAAGAGGGTCTATTTCAGTAGGTTTTGACCAGGCAAGATAAACCTTGCCATTGGAAACGTCGGTATTCTCAATACTCACGTTTGTAATAACAGGCACATCTTTTTTGAGTTTAACGCAAACTTCATCTGATGCATAGCTCTCAGATCCATCGGGGTAAACAGCAACAATCATGTAACAATAATCAACGCCATGAGCAAGGCCGGGAAATTCATTTCCATCACTGAAAGTTGTATCTGTTGCGTCAATATCTTTGATCCATCGATAACCGGTATAAGAGGGCACTCCTGTTTCACAATTCGCTGGTATATATCCAAAAAATCCATTTCTTCTGTAGACTTTATATGTAACTACATTGCTACAACGATTTGGACTCCAGAAAATATTAATATTATTACCTAATGGGATTGCCTCAAGATTTTCTGTTTTTGGACCAACGATACGAATATTCAGTGTTTTCAGATCAAACAGGTTTACTTCAGTTGAATTATCAACGGCCTTAAAGAATACTTGATACGGGTTTTTCCTAATTTGAGAACAATCGGTTTCCCATGTAAAGATACCAGTCGCTATACCGGGATCATTTCCAACCTGAGAGAAGTTTGCTGCATTCATAGTCAGAAGTAGCGGTGCACCAGTAGCTGTGAGAGTTATCTTATCAAGATTTGGATCAGTAGTCCTGATCAGATATCCTAATGAATCCCCGGCTGTGATGCATGTATCAGTGATTGGGTCAATAATTGGTGCATCATTGGTACACGTAACAATTGTAATCTGCATATCCCGGGTAACAAAACCAATCCGTGAACCATTTCTCCATTCCTCAATCATAAATGAGATGTTATATTCTCCCTGAAGGGTAGGACTAATCCAGTTAATATCACCAGTAACTGAATTAATATTGAAATTACTACTTCCATTCGGATCGACAAGATTGGGCAATATATAACCAGGGATAGGTTGACCTCCAGCTCCCTTACATACTGTGAGCACATATGAAAGGCTATCACCATCCGGGTCGAATGCTCCTGGATTGTGAAGGAAAGGATGATCAACACAACCTCGGTCAATTGGAGGTAAAAGAAGCTGAGGAGAACTATTGGGCCCTATGAATGGATTTATGGAGAGCAGGGTTTCAATATAAAGAGGAATGTCCACCGAACTTGGAATATTCATGATACCGTAGTTCCGGTTTGGGTCTTCAACGGAAATTCTGTAGGTTGAAGGCCCAGGGAATGTATGTTCGCCAGTGTAAAGGTTTTTCTTGATTTCTGGACCTACAATTTCTCCAAGGTGATCACAATAAAGTCCTGCGGGGTTTATTCCTGATGGACCGTTAATCCTGGTCAGGATAGATGATGAGCCATCACCCCAGTTAATCTCAAGTTCATTGCGGTCAGCTGGACTAGGTGCGTAAGAATAAGAAGTAATGGTGATCTCATAAGTAAGACCTGAGATATACCGGTAAGTAATTTCACCGGCACGTTGATGGGTAGCAAAGGCAGGTAAACGGAGTACAAAAAGTAAAAGCAGATACAGTATAAGCCTCTTCATTACATAAAATGATGAATGATTGCTACAACAGCGGCGATATTGGATTTCTAACCAAAAGTACAAAAATTACCTGCAATTGTTCATTTATAGCGCTATGAATTCTTCTTATATTAATTGGTAACTTAGCTGCAAAACTAGAGAATCCTTAAATTTGTATACCCACTAAGGTTAAAAAGTTGATAGATGTACCAGGTTGATGTTGTAGCTGAAAATAAGGAAATTGTAAAACGGTACCGAAGTTTACTTCGTGCCTGGAGCAGCAATAAAGGGATACGCGATAAAAACCGTGTCCGGGAGGCCTTTGAATTAGCGAAGGAGGCTCATAGCACTATGCGGAGAAGGAGCGGGGAACCCTATATTTATCATCCGCTAGAAGTAGCCAGGATAGTGGCAGAGAATATCGGACTTGGTGAAACTGCTATTATATGTGCCTTACTACATGATGTAATTGAAGATAATGCTGACTATTCACTGGATTTCATTCAAAAACGTTTTGGTGATAAAGTATCCTATATAGTAGATGGACTTACAAAAATTAAAGACGGATACGAAAAGCCGGAGTCATCCATTCAAGCTGAAAACATTAAGAAAATGTTGCTCACATTGTCGGATGATGTTAGAGTAATTCTTATCAAGCTAGCCGATCGTTTGCACAATATGCGGACCCTGGATTCAATGCCAGATTACAAGAAAAAAAATATTGCAGCAGAAACTATTTACCTGTATTCGCCATTAGCCCACAGGTTGGGTCTATATGCCATTAAAAGTGAGTTGGAAGACCTTGCCTTAAAGTATACAGAGCCTGAGATTTACAATACAATCTACCAAAAGTTACTTGAGACAGAATCTGCCCGTTCACGGTTCATTCAAAAATTTATCTATCCGATCAAAAGGGACTTGGCCCGAAGAGGTATCACTTTTGAAATAGACAGTCGCGAAAAGTCGATTTATTCGATTTATAAAAAAATGCAACTCAAAGAGATCCCTTTTGAGGAGGTATTTGATATTTTCGCCGTGAGGATTATTGTTGATTCCCCGCAAGAGCTTGAAAAGATCAATTGTTGGCAAGTATATTCCATAGTAACTGATCATTATAATCCAAAACTAAATCGCCTGCGAGACTGGATTTCTACCCCCAAGGCTAATGGGTATGAGTCTCTTCACACCACAGTGATGAGCCAAACCGGTCAGTGGGTTGAAGTTCAGATTAGAACCCGAAGAATGCATGAGATAGCCGAAAGAGGTTATGCTGCTCATTGGAAATATAAGCAGATGGCGGAGAAAGAGAAAGCGCAGGAATCAGGATTGGATCAGTGGCTCAGAAAAGTTCAGGAAATACTCAGATCACCTGATTCTAATACATTGAACTTCCTGGATGATATAAAACTTACCTTATTTTCTGATGAAGTTTTCGTTTTCACACCCAAAGGAGAAATTAAGTCACTGCCAGTAGGTAGCACTATCATTGATTTTGCGTATAACATCCATACTCATCTTGGTAATACTTGTATAGCTGCTAAAGTCAACAGGAAACTCTCTCCACTTAATTACAAACTTAAAAGCGGAGACCAGGTAGAAATAATTGCGTCAAAAAAAGGATTTCCACGTGATGAATGGCTTGATTATGCTTTCACTGCAAGAGCCAAAACTTATATTAAGGAGGCTATCAAAGAACAACGAAAATCAATAGCCAATGAAGGCAGAGTGAAGTTGGAAGGATATTTTGAAGAATTATCCTTGAAATTCAGCAAATCAAATATTAATCGATTTGCAGAACATAGTGGATTTATCAGCCATTCTGACTTGTTTTATAAAGTTGCTATGGATGAGATTGGATTAATTGAACTGAGGAGCTGTTGCATTGAACATGAATATATGCTGAAGGAAAATGAGCCTTCTTCAGTTCCAGTCAATGCTGATTATAATACTAGTTCTGAAAAATTGAAATCGCCTCATACCAGACAATATGAGATTCAGGATCTGGATAATCTCGAATTTACAATAGCCCATTGTTGCCATGCTTTGCCCGGGGATGATATTGTTGGATATGCTCCTAATGGAAGTACACTTCAGGTTCATAGAACAAATTGTCCTGAGGCCATTGAACTTATGTCGCGATATGCCAACAGAATGGTTTTTGCTAAATGGAGCAACAGGAACATGAATACATTCATGGCTGGTATTAAGGCAACAGGAATTGATAGAAAGAGTATGATTTTCGATATTATTCAGGTAATTAGCGAAAAGCTTGGCCTCAATATTCGTTCCTTTCATATTGAAACAACGGGAGATATTTTTGAAGCACACATAAATTTATATGTGCATGATACAATTGACATGAATAAATTGTCTGAAGAGTTAAAGCATGTCAATGGTATTTCAACAGCAAACAGAATATTTAAATTTGTTCCAAGTTTCTGATTTTTAGCATATTGGATTTCTTTTTCAGTATGTTAATCACAAATTGTAAATTCCTCTCTTATAGCTCTTCTGAGCACTGAAATTTTGTGTTGCTTAATATTTATATAACTGATAATAAGCGGTTTAAAATGAATTGTCTTTTGTTGATTTATTAGAATTCATTGAGAATAATTTAAATCTATTTTTATTTATACCAAATTCAGATAATTTATTATTACTTTTATCAAAAAAAATTGGCAGACATGGTAACAGATAATAAAAAGATGAATTACGAAACTGTTCGGAAGATCTTTACTGAGTACCTGGAGAAACTTGGACATCGTAAAACCCCGGAGCGATTCACTATTCTGAAAGAGATTTATGCTACTGACAGACATTTTGATATAGAGACTCTTTATATTCAGATGAAGAACAACAAGTACAGGGTAAGCAGAGCTACTTTGTATAATACTATCGAATTACTTTTGAATTGCAATCTAGTTACTAAGCATCAATTCAGGAATAATTGCGCACAGTTTGAGAAGTCTTATAAATTCAAACAACACGATCATTTCATCAATTTGGATAATGGACAGGTGCTTGAATTTTGTGATCCCCGAATCCATGAAATTCAACTGTCGGTAGAGAAGATTTTAGGTGTTAAGATTTCACATCATTCTCTGACTTTTTATGGCATAATGGACACTGAAGCTTCTGGTAATCAAAATATTCAGACGCCTGCTTCTATTGAACAATAGAGTAACCTAGTTGAGTCTATCCTCAATTTACAGCTTTTTTCCTTTTGATTTTTCATTTTTCCAAGGCACTGCCAGATGGAAATAACTTTATATTTGTAGCTTATATTTAGCGCTGCTGTTTTTGTAATTGATTTTAGCTGATGAAAATAGATGTATTGTTAGGCCTTCAATGGGGGGATGAAGGGAAAGGAAAAATCGTTGATGTTCTTTCTCCAAATTATGATATTATTGCTCGTTTTCAGGGTGGTCCAAATGCGGGTCATACTTTGGAAATTAAGGGGGACAGGCATGTTCTGCATACAATTCCTTCAGGGATTTTTCACCCTGAGAAAATCAATGTCATTGGAAATGGTGTTATTGTTGATCCCAGAATTCTTTTGGGAGAGGTAGAAAAATTACGGGCAAAAGGTGTTGAGCCTACCAGAAATCTGAAAATATCGAAGAGATCACATCTCATCCTGCCTACACATCGAATGCTTGATGCTGCATATGAATCAGCCTTAGGAAAAGATAAGATCGGGTCAACGCTCAAAGGGATCGGACCTTGTTATACTGATAAAACTGCGCGCTATGGACTTAGGTTCGGTGATATTCTGGCTCCTGATTTCAGAGAGAAATATAATCAATTGAAAGATCGGCATTTAAGGATATTAAATTCCTATAATTTTGAGCTTGCTTCAAGAATGCTTGATAACTTGACTTTTGAACAATATGAATCTGATTGGTTTAAGGCAATTAATCAATTGAAGGATTTTGATTTGATTGACAGCGAATTATATCTCAATAAAGCCCTGCGTGAAGGTAAAAGAATTTTGGCAGAAGGAGCCCAAGGCAGTTTATTGGATGTGGATTTTGGTTCTTACCCATTTGTAACTTCTTCAAATACCATAACAGCCGGTGTCTGTTCCGGATTAGGTGTACCTCCATCCTCTATTGATAAGGTATTTGGTGTATTCAAGGCATATTGTACCAGGGTAGGGAGCGGCCCTTTCCCAACTGAATTATTCGATGAAACAGGGGAGTTTTTGCGCACGAAGGGTCATGAGTTCGGTTCTACTACAGGTCGGCCAAGACGTTGTGGCTGGCTTGATCTTCCTGCCCTCAGATATGCTATCATGCTAAATGGAGTAACTGATTTAGTAATGATGAAAGCAGATGTCCTGAATGATCTGGAGCAAATTAATATTTGCACAGCTTATGGAATAGGAGAGGAGGTAGTTACTGATCTAACCTACGAAACTCTTAGCCATGAAGTAAAACCTGTTTTTGATAGTCTGGAAGGTTGGAAACCTCGTCTTGATAACCAGGCAAGTTTTAATTCACTTCCTTTAAAATTAAAGGATTATATTGAATATATCGAGAAATCTGTTGAGTTGCCCATTTCAATTCTATCCATTGGTCCAGGAAGAGAACAGACGATTGTAAGATAATTATTCTGTACCTTTCGATGAACCGGGAGATTTAAGTTAAGTTATGCTGATATCTTAACAGGCTTTATATTTGAGCCAAACTATTTCATTTTGAGCTCTTTAGTCAGAATGTTTTTGAACCTTGTTTCACTGATATAGTGGTCTTCAATAAGCCTTCCATCTCTGAGCAAACTGAATACAGCAAATCCAGAGGGTGCTTGCTGCGCTTCCTGTGCAGAGCGAATGTGAGTAAGCTTCAGATCAATTCCATATTCTTCTGCTGTTTTTTTAAGAGCTGCAGCCGATTTTTCATTCCAGGGGCATTGGTCTGAATATACGAGATTCCATCCCAGGTATTGCTCTTGATTTGAATTCCAATCAACTAATCCCGGATCTTCTGCAGAAGGATTAATTTTGAGTGCCAAAAGTTCGAATCGATCTCTATTAGCTACCTGTTGATACCCATTTTTAAGAAATAATTGTTTGTTTGAAATCCAGGTGCCATCACTTGTCATAACACATATTCCATCCTTTCTATGTCTTGCTGCATCATCAAGGCATTGAGAAAGTAACCAGGAGCCAATACCGCGATTTTTGTCCTTAATTGCATATACAAACATGCAGTGAATAAAATAATAATTTTGTGCCTGAACAGGGCGCCATGCAAATTCTGAAGGGATATATTCTATGAAAGCAAGGGGCTTTCCCAACTGGTTTTTCAATATTTTCAGTCGAAGGCCTTCAGCATATCGATTAAGAAACCACTCCTTTTTCGCTGAAAAGCCCGGACTGCTTATATCTTTAATACAAAAAAGTGATTCTGTGTTTACATTGTCCGGGGTTACCTCAATAAGGATGTGATCAACCATATAATTATTATATCTGATAAAGGTAAAATATACTTTATAATTAATGTTGGCGGTAGCAAGAAAAAATGGAATAAAAAAACCGGCACAAGGCCGGCATAATTGATATTGTATAGATTAAAGCTTTCGTTTTACTTCAATCTCTTCGTATCCCTCGATAATGTCGCTTACTTTAATGTCATTGAAATTATCAATATTAAGACCACATTCATAGCCGGTAGCAACTTCTTTAACATCATCCTTAAAGCGTTTCAATGAGCCAAGTAAGCCAGTATAGACAACAATACCATCCCGAATAACCCGAACGCGGGTGTTTCTGTGAATTTTGCCATCGAGTACCATACATCCGGCAACAGTTCCCACTTTGGTAATTTTGAAAACTTCACGCACTTCAACATTGCAAGTGATTTTTTCTTCAATTTCAGGTGAGAGCATCCCTTCAATAGCAGCTTTAATTTCATTAATCGCTGTATAGATAATGGAATATAACCTTACATCAATTTCCTCCCTTTCAGCAAGCTTTCTTGCGCTCACACTTGGTCTTACCTGGAATCCAACAATAATTGCATTGGAGGCAGATGCAAGGAGGACATCACTTTCGGTAATTGCACCAACAGATTTATGAATAACATTTACCTGAACCTGGTTGGTTGATAGACGGAGCAAGGAGTCGGAGAGTGCTTCTACAGATCCATCAACGTCACCTTTAACAATGATATTAAGTTCCTTGAAGTCCCCAATAGCTATACGTCTTCCAATTTCATCGAGAGTAATATGTTTTTGAGTACGTATACCTTGTTCTCTTTGCAACTGTAAACGTTTACTTGCAATCTGCTTTGCCTCTCTCTCATCTGACATTACATTGAACTTATCACCTGCCTGTGGTGCGCCGGTTAAGCCCAGGAGCAATACAGGTGCAGAAGGACCGGCTTCACGGATGGCCTGGTTACGCTCATTATACATAGCCTTAACTTTACCATATAATGAGCCAGCCAGTATAATGTCTCCAATTCGAAGAGTGCCATTCTGTACCAGGAGTTTGGCGATATATCCTCTTCCCTTGTCTAAGGAGGATTCAATAACGGTTCCCATAGCCTTTCTGTTCGGATTTGCTTTCAATTCAAGCAATTCTGCTTCAAGAAGGACTTTATCAAGAAGGAGATTAATATTTGTACCTTTTTTAGCTGAGATTTCCTGACTCTGGTAATTTCCACCCCAATCTTCAACCAGGATATTGAGTTTTGACAACTCCTCCTTGATTTTTTCTGTATTGGCACCAGGCTTATCTATTTTGTTGATTGCAAAAACCATTGGACTACCCGCTGCCTGAGCATGATTAATAGCTTCAATGGTTTGGGGCATAACGGTATCATCAGCAGCAACAACAATGATTACAATGTCAGTTACTTGAGCACCACGGGCGCGCATAGCAGTGAAAGCCTCATGGCCTGGAGTATCGAGGAAAGTGAGCTTTCTTCCATCTTCCAGTTGCACTTCATAAGCACCAATATGCTGAGTAATTCCTCCAGCTTCGCCGGCAATAACATTTGCGTGTCGAATGTAGTCAAGTAATGATGTTTTTCCATGATCGACATGTCCCATCACTGTGACAATCGGAGTCCTTGGGCTTAGATCTTCTGTTTTATCAACTTCTTCTTCCTGATCGATAGCTTCCTGAACATCCACACTGACGAATTCAACTGTAAATCCAAATTCATCTGCAAGCAGGGTAATGGTTTCGGCATCCAAACGCTGGTTGATGGAAACGAACATGCCGACTGACATGCAAGTAGCTATAATTTGAGTAACAGGAACATCCATCATGCTTGCAAGATCATTTGCAGTCACAAATTCAGTAACCTTCAGAACTTTTTGTTCTTCTGCCAGCCTGGCCTGGTGTTCTTCTAGCTGTTGACTAACAGCAAGGCGTTTTTCACGGCGATATTTTGAGGCTTTTGATTTCCCAGTACCACTTAAACGTTGAAGTGTTTCGCGAATTTGTTTCTGGATATCCTCTTCGCTTAACTCTACCTTAGGTTCAATAGTGCGAGGCTTCCCAATGACTCTGCGAGTACCACTTTTTGGGCCTGTCTTATTATCATTAGGACGTGCTGTTTCTGTATTGGTTTGTTCAGGAGTAACCGCTTTGGTCTTTATTCTCTTCCTTTTCTTCTTCTTGCCACCTTTACCACTTTCATCTGTTGAAGAGGCAACTGGTTTACGACTCTCTGGACGTGCAGGTTCCGGAAGATCAATCTTATTTACAAGTTTGATGCCTTCGAGCCTGGGAATCTTTGTAGTAATAAAATTTGAATCATGTTTGGAATAGAGTCCAGAAGCAGATGGAGCATCAGTTTTGGTTTCCGGCGCTTTAGGAGGCGCAGGTTTTGGATCTTCAGCTTTTTGAACAGGTGGTTCTGGAACTACTGTTACTACTTCTTCAGGTATTGTGGATTCAATAGGTACAATCTCAATTATTTCAGCCGGGGTAGGTTCTTCTGAGGAGGTACTTGGTTTTACATCCTTTTCCTTCTTCGACTTCGATTTAGGTTTTGGTCCAAGTGATGAGAGGTCTATTTTTCCAACAACTTTTACCCCACTTATCGAAGGTTCTTCCTGATCGGATTCTGGTTCAATAATAGTTTCCGGTATTATCTCAGTTGAAACAGGAGATGGAATAGTCTCAGCAATTTCGGGTTCTGAATGAACTTCAGGAATTTCAAGGGGAACTACTTCATCAGGGATAACTAATTCAGGTATAAAAGGTTCAGGCTCAGCAATAATTTCGGGCTCTTCCTTTATGAATACAGGTTCAGGGATAAGGATTTCCGGCTCAACTTCGATAATTGGTTCCGATTTCTTTGGAGTTTCCGGAACTTTTTCGGTTTTACTTTTTCCCTGGTAATCATATGAAGACTTGATAATAAGTTCTTCATTTACCTTTTCATCCCGTTCTTCGACAGGAGCAGTTTTCCTGGTGCCAGAAGTTACAACAGGATGCTGCGTGTATTCGAGCTCAATTTTCTTAGAGATCTCTTTTGCAGCTTTATCAGGCTGGTACTCCTTGATAAGGAGAGCGTACATTTCAGGGCTCAACTTGGTATTAGGATTACTATCGATCTTATGCCCCTTTTTATGGAGGAAGTCGATGATGGTCTGAACACCAACATTAAACTCTGTTGCGGCTTTACTAAGCCTTACATTAACTGTGCCTTCTGACATGCGTGTTTTTAAGTTGTTCCTAACACTCGGAATTAGTGTGCAAAAGTAAGATATTATTTTCAATCTTTACGAAAATCAGGAGATTGGTGTTTTTTAGCAGATTTCCAAGTGTATTTTTTGTGTAATGTTGCCTGGGGAATTTGTTATTCAAACTCCGCTCTCAGGATTTTCATTACCTCCTTGATGGTTTCTTCTTCCAACTGGCTTCTACGTACAAGCTCGTCAACACTTAGTTCTAATACACTTTTAGCAGTGTCGCATCCAATTGTTTTCAGTTCATCAATGATCCATTGATCAATTTCGTCGCTGAATTCCTGGAGATCGACATCTTCATAATCGAATTCAGTATCGCGATAAACATCAATTTCATACCCTGTAAGTTTTCCGGCAAGTTTAATATTGTGTCCCCCTTTACCTATAGCCAAGGAAACCTGGTCAGGTTTCATGTAAACTTCAGCTCTTTTGGTTTCATCATCAATGTTGATAGAAGAGATTTTTGCAGGACTAAGTGCGCGCTGAATATAGAGTTGGGGGTTTGAAGTAAAGTTAATCACATCAATATTCTCGTTTTTGAGTTCTCTCACAATTCCGTGAATACGTGATCCTTTCATCCCAACGCATGCACCCACAGGGTCAATTCGGTCATCATAAGATTCTACCGCGATTTTGGCTCTTTCTCCTGGAACACGAACTATATTCTTAATGGTTATTAAGCCATCATAAACTTCAGGTACTTCGGCTTCAAGCAGACGTTCCAGAAAGGCAGGAGATGTTCTTGAAAGGATAATAGCGGGGGAGTTCTTTTTCATCTCTACTCGAGCAACAACAGCTTTAATAGAGTCCCCTTTCCTGTAAAAGTCACCAGGGATCTGCTCTGATTTGGGAAGTGTTAGCTCAAGGTATTCATCATCAAGGACAAGGATTTCATTCTTCCAAACCTGATATACTTCCCCGGTAATTACTTCTCCAATTTTATCTTTATATTTCCTGTAGATATTATCTTTTTCATATTCCTGAACCTTTGAAATAAGATTCTGACGTATAGCCAGGATTTCTCTTCTTCCAAAGTCAAGCATTTTGATAGGTTCTACCACTTCTTCACCTACTTCGAAATCAGGTTCAATTTTAATCGCCTCTGAATAGGAAATCTGAAGACTTTCATCTTCAACAGCATCATCGCCAACTATTTCCCTGTTTCGCCATATTTCGAGGTCACCTTTGTCCACATTGACAATGATATCAATATTTTCATCAGTGCCATATTTCTTAATCAGCATATGTCTGAAAACATCTTCCAGGATTCTCATGAGGGTTTCACGTTCAATATTCTTGAATTCCTTGAATTCAGTGAATGTTTCAACCAGGTTAATGTGTTCCATTTCACCCATGGCAATAAAATTTTTGGTTAAAATTTAATGATTTCCTTAGTTTCTTTTGCATCTGCATAAGATATCAGGTGCGTTTGTTCGGTAATGATTTTTTTAATCTTTGTGCGTTCGATTACTTCAAATCCGGAATCATTTGCTGATTTCAGCTCCCCCGAGATTTTTGTTCCGTCGTTCATTGTAACAGCTATTTCCCGCCCGATATTCTTGGTATATTGTCTTACAAGTTTGTAAGGGTGATCCAATCCAGATGATGAAACATTGAGTTCAAAATCATCAGTATCTCTGTCGAGGTTTGATTCAATATGCCTGCTAAGGCTGATACAATGTTCAATCAAAACAGATGTATCACTGTCGATAAAAACAAGGATACGATTTCCAGATTTAATGCTGAGCTCTACCAGGAACCGGTCTGATCCTTCTAAATGTTCTTCTATCAGGCTCCTGATAAATGATTCCTTGATCATGTTAAAAGTAATTGGTTATTGATCTGATAATCTGTTCGTTTTTGAAACAAAATTAAGAAAAGTTCGGGTAACAAAAGAGGGGACTCCTGTCCCCTCAGTATCATAACGTAACCTCAAACTGTGAGGATACGAGCGTACGAGCACTTCCAACAAAAATGACAGGAATGAAAAAATTTATTCGAGTCATTTCTTTGAATTGCCAGTTATTCTCAGTTATCCAATTTGAACAAAGAAAATCACCGAGTAATTCAAAAATTGTTGTCCGACCAGGACTCGAACCTAGACCGAGAGAACCAAAATCTCTAGTGCTGCCATTACACCATCGGACAATTCCAATATTCCCAAAAATGGGACTGCAAAATTAGATATTTTTTCGAAAGTGTAAAAGGTTTGACGTAAATAATGATACAAAATTGAGATTATTCGTCAAAATCAAAGAGTAAGTTGCCTACTGCATTAGCTTTTTACGGCTAATTGAAGCGGAATATTTTCCTTTTTGTTATGAAAAATCATGGCTAGTTTTCATAAGAAATACTAAAATGAGATACTTAATTAAGTCAGTTAGCATAATTTGGTTAATTTCGTCCCTCAAATCCAGTATTGACCTTTAAAAAATCTATTCATGGACAAATTCAGGAAACTGAATAATTTATTTGGATGGCTATCATTTGGTGTTGCAGCCTTTGTATATCTATCTACCATCGAACCTACTGCCAGTTGGTGGGATTGTGGTGAATATATTTCGACAGCTTTTAAACTCCAGGTAGGTCATCCTCCCGGAGCGCCACTATTCCAGCTCATCGGAAGATTCTTTTCCCTCTTTGCCTTTGGAGATTTAAGCAAGGTGGCGATGATGGTAAATATTATGTCGGCGTTGAGCAGTGCTTTTACGATTCTTTTTCTATTCTGGACGATCACCATGCTAGGATTGAAGTTTGTAAAGGAAAGTGAAATTACTTTAGGAGAATCCATTGCCATTCTTGGAAGCGGACTTGTAGGTTCACTGGCTTACACTTTCAGCGATTCATTTTGGTTTTCTGCTGTAGAAGGTGAAGTATATGCAATGTCCTCTTTCTTTTCCGCAATTGTTTTTTGGGCAATTCTCAAATGGGAAAGGGTTCACGATCAGCCGCATTCACTTAAATGGATAATTCTGATTGCCTACCTGGTTGGTTTGTCCATTGGAGTTCACTTACTGAATCTACTTGCCATCCCTGCCATTGCCCTTGTATTTTACTATAGAAGGTATAGTAAGGTTACCTGGAAAGGTGGATTGATTGCACTCGGTATTTCATTTGTTATATTGGCATTTATCATGTTCTGGATCATCCCATGGACAGTTAACCTGGCCGGGAAGTATGAAATAATGTTTGTCAATGAGTTTGGCCTGCCATTCAATTCGGGAACAGTCTTCTATTTCATTGTATTGATAGGAGCGATATTGTGGAGTTTGCGATTCACCTATAAGGACACACATTCCATGGTTGATTATATTCTTGGTGTGGTGTTACTCTTATTATTGGCGATTTTCTCATGGGTCAGTATTCTGGCATTAGCTGCCCTGGTTGGTGCTTATGCCTTTTACAAAAATGGTTCATCCTCAGTTCAATACAGAAATCAGCTTCGATCCATTTTCAATACGGCAGTAATCTCCATAGTCTTTATCCTGATTGGATATTCATCTTTTTTCCTGCTTGTAATTCGAGCCAATGCTAATACACCTATAAATGAGAATGATCCGAGTGATGCAGTTAGCTTACTTTCATATCTCAATAGGGAGCAGTATGGTACCTGGCCGACTATTTATGGACAATATTATGATACTCCCCTTGATGAGCAGAAGCCATATACTGATGGTAATCCAATTTATGTAAGGGATTCAAAAAAAGGTAAGTATATTATTACCGATGATCGGAAGCGATCAATCCCCAACTATGATTCCCGTTTTGAAATGCTCTTCCCAAGAATGTGGAGTAATCAGAAACAAAGCCACGTCCAGGCATACAAAAGCTGGGGGAAAGTGAAGGGTGTTCCGATTCAGTATACAAATGATGAGGGCAAGGCTGAAACTCTGTACAAGCCTACTTTCTCTGAGAACTTGAGGTTCTTTTTCAATTACCAGGTTGGCCATATGTACATGAGATATTTTATGTGGAACTTCTCTGGCAGGCAAAACGATACAGAAGGCCATGGTGGTATTCGATATGGGAACTGGATAAGTGGGATTCCATTTATTGACAATGGCCGTCTAGGTGACCAGTCAAACCTTCCGGAGAGTATGTCAAGCCCTGCAAAGAATAAATTCTTCATGTTGCCTTTGTTCCTGGGATTATTAGGTTTGTATTTCCATTTCAAGAAACAATATAAGGGTGCTGTAGTAGTCCTGATGCTTTTCTTTATGACAGGAATTGCTATTGTTATGTACCTGAATATTACCCCGTATCAGCCCCGTGAAAGGGATTATGCATTTGCCGGGTCCTTCTATGCCTTTGCAATATGGATAGGTTTTGGAGTCATGGCGATTTGGGACATGCTGAAAAAAATTAATGAAAAGGTAATCGCTATCGCAGTTACATTGATCTGCCTGGCATTGGTGCCTGGAATTATGGCCAAGGAAGGCTGGGATGATCATACAAGAGCAAATAAATATTCTGCAAGGGATTTTGCTGTGAACTATCTGGAATCATGCGCTCCTAATGCAATATTGATAACAAATGGTGATAATGATACTTTCCCTCTCTGGTATGCCCAGGAAGTTGAAGGAATTCGTACCGATGTCAGGGTTGTAAATTTCATGCTCTCTTCAGGCGACTGGTATGTGCACCAATTGATGAGAAAGATCTATAAATCTGATCCTCTTCCTTTCACTTTAACCTATGAGCAGTACAACAAGGGAGTGAATGAAGTAGTAGCCTACACTCAACAATTAAATGAGCGTGTTGAACTTAAGGATCTCATCCGCTTTATAGCAAGTGAAGATCCTTCTACCAAATATCAGGTAAGCAGTAATAAAAGCATTGCTATTTTCCCGACGAAAAAAGTTAAAATGACTATTGATTCTGCGAAACTGGTGAGTTCTGGAATTGTACCTTCTTATCTGGCCCATAAAGTATTGGGTAGTATAGAGTGGGATATTAAATCAAACTATCTCTACAAAAATGACTTGATGTTGTTAGATTTCCTGGCTACTAACCAGTTTGAGAGACCGATCTATTTTGCAAGTCCCAGTAGTGTTAGCGATGCCGTGGAGGTTGATAAATACTGCTACCAGGAAGGGTTTGTTTACAGATTCCTGCCTGTGCTTCCTGATGACAGGGATTTCGTTCAGGGATTGGGGAGTGTTAATTCAGAAGCGTCATATGATATCCTGATGAATAAATGTAAATGGGGCAACCTGGCTGATCCAAAAGTTTATGTAGACAGGGAGAGTTACAGGAATTCGATGATTCCAAAACAGAATTTTGTCAGGTTAGGTAGAAAGCTAGCTTCCGAAGGGAAGAGCGATTCTGCCATTAAGATTTGTGATTATGTTCAACAGATTTTTCCTGATAATAAGATTCACTTTGATATCTATATGAGCCAATTTGTTGAGGTTTATTATTTATCTAAAGCTTTCGATAAAGGTAATAAACTGTCAAACAGGCTTCTGGATATCTATGAACAGAATGCGGATTATATCGCATCCTTGAATCCTGAATTCAGGGCGAATTATGAAGAAGACCTTAGCCAGGCATTCGGATTATTCCAGATGTTGAAACAATTGGCAGACGAATACGGTCAAAAATCAATCAGTGACAGGATTGATAAATATCAGAAATCCAGAACCGGCGGATGAGTCGGCATCATTGAATGGACTATAAATCAAAAAAGGCTGACAGTTTTGTCAGCCTTTTTTGATTTGTTGCCAGTTCAACTAAATCAGTTTAACTTCCTTGTTTTGTATATAATAAATACCCCGGCCAGGATAAATGGAATAGATAACCATTGTCCCATATTGAGTGTCATACTACTTTCAAAATTCACCTGGGGTTCTTTCATAAACTCCAGTACGAAACGAACGGTAAACAGTGTTACAAGGAAAAAACCGAACATAAAACCTTCTCTTGGTTTACCAGCATTTTTAAAATAATAATTCAATAAAAACCCGAAGATGGCTAAATAGCAGAGAGCTTCATAAATCTGCGTCGGATGTCTTGGCAATTCTTCCCCAGCTAATGAAAAGATGAATCCCCATGGTAAATCTGTCACTTTGCCATAAATTTCACTATTCATCAGATTTCCCATCCTAATAAAGAATCCGGCTAAGGCTACAACCACGACTATCCTGTCGAGTGTCCAGAAGTAAGTTTTCTTACTGCTTCTTGCGAAAAAATATAGAGCCAATAATATGCCGATAGCAGCACCATGACTTGCGAGTCCACCTTCCCAGATTTTAAGAATATCTAAGGGATGTGCAAGGTAATTGGCAGGTTCATAAAATAAAACATGACCAAGCCGTGCTCCAATCACAGTGGAAACGAGCATATATATGCTCAGTTTATCCAAAAGTGATTCGGGCAAGTTTTCTTTTCTGAAGAAGCGAAGCATAATCACATATCCAATTGCAAATGACATGGCAAATAACAGCCCATACCATCTTATGCTGAATGAACCTATGGTGAATATCTCCGGTCTGACTGACCAGTTAATAAAGTTGAGTATCATGTGAGGTTATTTGATTGACAAATGTAAATAGAATTCGCTCATTTCAGTGAATTCATTAATAAATCAACCTGAGCTTCAAGAAGTGATGCTTCTCTATTTGGAGTAAAGCCTTTATAGAGAATAGCATTATGTATATCTTCTCTCAGATTCAGTTTATTTTGTGCAACAGATAGAGCTATACCTTGTTGCATGAAAAATTCAGCAAGATATTCCTGTTCAGTTTGACCAGGGGTTGGTATAAACAATACTTTTCCCCCAAGAACTGCGAGGTCCATGATGCTGGAGTAGCCTGGACGACAGATGATGAGTGCCGATTTACGGATTAATTGCTCAATTTCCTTAGCTAAAGCAAAGGAAACCATTGTTATTGATCCAAATTTCTTTATTTCTTTCTGACCTTCGCTTTTCCCTCTGATCAGAATGATATTTCGATCTGTATCCTTTAGCTGATGAAGTATTTTTTGTTCCAGGATGCTTCGTTGTGGCTCCTGACCGGATAAAATCGCCAGAATGCTGTCTTTTTCTTTGGGTAGTTTTATGTCAATTGATTTGAACCTGGATAGTGGTCCAATATACACAGCATTCGAGGGTAATCGGACTTTATGAGAGAGGGCTCCGCTCAGATTTTTGTTTCCATTATAATCTGGTATCCATATCTGATCAAAGGGTTTCATCAGAATCCGGTTAATCAGTAAGAGCACTGATCGCATCCAGAAAAAACTTTGGGGAACCTGGATCCGGATTTGGTGTGTAATGAGTATACTCTTAACTTTACGGTTGAAAATTCCATATCGGTTATCTGATATGATAAGGTCAAATTTTTGTAATTTTATAATCTTTGATAATCTATAGTTTTCATATACCAGATAAAATAGAAATGATGGAATCAGCAGAAACATCTTAAGCACCATGAAACCTGATTTTGGGTATAGTGGTGAAAATCCTGGAAGATCAATGAATTGATTTTGAGGGAATTCGTTTTTGAGAAGAGCCAGTGCCCTTCCTGATGTTGCAATGGTAACATTAGAATTGTGGGATAGCAGAAGCCTGATAATCGGGATACACCTTGTTGCATGGCCCAAACCCCAATTCAAAGGGCTAATAAGGATTTCAGGTTGTTGGGCTTGGTGCATGAGTTGTTTTGAGCAAATTTAGTATTTATCTCCTTGAGAAAGGATTATATAAATTATTCAACCTATTAATTAAGAATATCTCCTTATTATGGATGATTTAATATATAAGATTGCTTTAACATTGATCCCGGGAGTGGGAAATATCAATGGAAAAAACCTGATTGCATATTGTGGTGGTGTAAAAGCAGTCTTTTGTGAAAAAAGAAGGACATTGCTAAAGATTCCCGGAGTTGGAGAACAAACAGTTAATTCAATTTTAAATTCCCGGGTACTTGATCGTGCTGAGGAGGAGATTAAATTTCTTACAAAGTATTCCATTCAACCCCTGTTCTACCTTGATGATGCTTATCCATCACGGCTTAAACAATGTAATGACGGGCCATTGCTCCTGTTTTTCAAGGGAACTGCTGATTTAAATAACTCCAGGGTAATTGCAATGGTTGGAACCAGAAATGGTACTGAATATGGAAGGGAAATGTGCAGAAAGATCATTGAAGGACTCAGAGATGAGAATGTATTGGTGGTTAGTGGGCTGGCGTATGGTATTGATACATGGTCACATAAATCTGCGATGGATGTTGGATTAAATACAGTAGCTGTCCTGGGTCACAGCCTGGACAGGATTTATCCATATGCAAATCGTTCTCTGGCTGAAAGGATGATCTCTAATGGAGGATTGCTTTCGGAGTTTATTAGTGGAACAAAACCAGATAGGGAGAATTTCCCAATGAGGAATCGCATAATAGCGGGGATGGTAGATGCTGTTGTTGTCGTTGAAGCCGGGGAGAAAGGCGGCGCCCTGATCACTGCCGAAATCGCAAATTCATATGCCAGGGATGTATTTGCAGTGCCTGGTAGGGTGGGAGATTCTCGTTCCATAGGATGTAATTATTTAATAAGAAGCCATCAGGCTGCTTTAATAACTTCTGCCGAAGATATAAGGTACATGTTAAATTGGGATAAAATTCATACTTCAGGAAAGCCTTTGCAAGGTCAATTATTCATTCCGTTAACTGAAGATGAAAACCTGATAGTGAATCTTTTACAGGTTCATGGTGAAACAGATATTGATTCAATCCTTATGTCTACATCTTTATTACCGTCGCGTGCAGCAATAGCCCTTCTGCATTTGGAATTTGAAAATGTGATCAAATGCCTTCCAGGTAAACTGTATCGGTTGTTATAATAGTTTTTGAGTATTTTTACCTTTTGATAGGATTTTATGCAAAATAAACCGATAAGTTTTGAAAGGCATCGTAATTAAATCAACAGGCAGCTGGAGTACTGTATTATCAGAAAATAATGAGATTATTGAATGTCGGCTTAAAGGACAATTCAGGATTCATGGCATTCGGACTACAAATCCGGTGGCGGTTGGTGATCATATTGAATTTGAGTACCCCAGGGAAAATGAGCATGGAATCATTTACGAGATCTATGAGCGGCACAATTACCTTATCAGAAAATCAATAAAGCTTTCCAAATCTGCACACATCATCGCATCCAATATTGACAGGTTATATGTTATTGCAAGTATTGAGCAACCCCGAACATCTACTGGTTTCATTGATAGGGTTTTAGTTACTTCTGAGGCTTATCATATCCCTGCAAGTATCGTTTTTAATAAAACAGATCTCTATTCCATAGATTCAACAACCCGTTACAACGAATTGATTGAACTCTATGATTCTCTTGGATATGGTACTCATGCTGTATCTGCTATTCAAGGCAATGGGATAGAAGAACTTAGAAATACTCTTAAAGGTAAAGTTAATCTTTTTACCGGTCATTCGGGTGTTGGTAAGTCAGCCCTTATAAACGCGATTGATCCGTTGCTTAATATAAGGACAGGCCATATTTCCGACTATCACAATAAAGGCATGCACACCACCACATTTGCCGAAATGCATGTTTTAAGTTCAGGTGGATATATTATTGATACTCCTGGGATCAAGGAATTTGGGCTTGTACATTTCGAGAGCAAAGAGGTTGCAGAACGATTCCCTGAGTTCAGGGCATTGCTGCCTGAATGTCGTTACCATAACTGCACTCATGTGCATGAGCCCGGTTGCGCTGTAAAGGAAGCGTTGGCCAAGGGATTAATTAATAAAGGAAGATATTCAAATTACCTTTCTATACTGAATGATGAAAACCTTGATACCGTTGACTTTACCTAGAATCTATTTTAATTCGTTGAAAAAAAGATGAGAGTTGTTATTCAAAGAGTCAGCAATTGTACTGTCACTATAAATGAGAATCTTCACAGCACAATAGGAAAAGGTTTATTCATTCTATTGGGTATTGAAGCAGCAGATAATCTGGAAGATCTTGAGTGGCTATGTGGAAAGATATCCAGGTTGCGGGTATTCAATGATTCTTTAGGTGTAATGAATCTATCAGTGGCAGAAGCGGAAGGAAGTATTATGGTTGTTAGCCAGTTTACTTTACATGCCAGTACAAAAAAAGGAAACAGGCCTTCGTATATTAAGTCTGCATCTCCGGATATTGCTGTTCCACTCTATGAATCTTTCTTAAGTCGCCTGGAAGAGTTATCTGGCAGGCCGGTAGCCTCCGGAAAGTTTGGTGCGCACATGGATATTTCACTGGTAAATGAGGGACCTGTTACTATCCTGATTGACAGCAAGAATAGAGAATAAGAATTCCGGGTTTTAATTAGAATGTCAGATTCAGACCAGCACTAGGCATCAATGGCAATTGATACACTTTTTCATTACTGATGCGGTCAACATAGAAAATATTTTTCCGGTTATAGGCATTGGTAATGGTAAAGTTGACTTCAAGAGAAGAATTTTCCCTTAATTGGAATGTTTTGGTTATCCCGCCATCCAGTCTGTGATAATAGGGGAGTCGCCCTTTATTATATTCGCCATAGATAATTCCCAGTGAGCCATTCTGTGTTATGATATTACTAAAAATTCCTTCTTCAAAATTTAGTTCTTCGTAGAAACCTTGAGTCTGAGTGAAAGGGAAGCCTGAGCCGAAATTCCAGCGGAAATTTACTTCCCAACTATTTTCATTGCCAAAGCGGTAGGAGGTTACCAGATTGACATTATGCCTTCGATCATAATGAGGCGCATAATGAGTGGTTCCATCAAACCGATTTACATACGCAAGAGAATATACAGCCCAGATATAGAGGTTTTTCCTGTCAAACTTAAAAGATACATCAAAGCCATAGGCATCACCATTTTCAATCACAAAGTCCTTTCTCAATGATTCTGGCTTATAGCTAATTGAAGACGGATCAGAATATGGGTCAACATCTTCAAAAATTTTATTCCGGTTAATATTGGTAAGCTGTGAAAAATACTTATAGTACACTTCAAAATTCATTGTGATGAATTTAGCTGGATCGAACTCTGCCCCAAGGATGATATGTTGTGCTTTCTGGAGTTTATGTGTGAGTTCTTTTCCATTAAAAGTTTTAGGCACGTTTTCAGAACCAGATAAGAAACCATAGAATAAATTAACAACATCTCGGTCACTATTTGCAGCCACAAGGTTCTGGGAATAAAACCCACCGGCCATTTTAAGTCTGAGCTTGCTATTTACCAGGTATTTTACAGCCAGCCTTGGTTCCGGTGAAAAGTTTGAAAGGGATGCATAATACTGAGCTCTAAAACCAGGTTCAATCAAGAAATTCTTTCTGCTGATTTTATAAGTGATGTATCCGGCAATCTCTGAAGTATTTTCCTTTTGCTGGATTTTCCGGTTCAGTGAATTGGTATAGTCAAAAGAGGTGGTAAATCCCAGAAGTTCCAACCCGTATTTTAGTTGATCCTTGCCCAGGAAATATGTGAATCCCATGCCAGCATTAAAACCATTGATCAGGCTTGACCGGTCTGGGGCATTATTTTCCGATAAATTGATGAGGTAGGATGAATAAGCCAGGCTGCCTTCCAGTAATACAGGATTGTTGCCGGGAATGACTACAAAATTGGTCCCAACTCCTGTGGCATTCCAATTAAAATCAGAAATGGCCTTATATTTTACCTGGTCGTTGTAGTTAAATCCAAAGAAGTTTACTTTGCTGCCATTGGATGAGTTTAAAGAAATTTTCCCATACAAATCAGTGAAATTAAAGGGCAAACCATTCGCATCAATATAGGAATACAGTTGTTTTGAAGACTGTTCCAGGTAGGAGTTTTTAAAAGAGAGTACGAAGGAAGAACTGCCACTGTTTTCTGTTTTGGCTTTTGAGATTGGCCCTTCAAGTAACAATTTTGCGCCAAAGGTGCTGGCTCCGGCTTTACCAGCTATTCTTTTCTTGTTACCATCGCGGGTTGTGAGGTCCATCATGGAAGAAATCCTCCCACCATATGCAGCTCCGAATCCTCCGGTATAAATATCAGCAGTCCGGAGAATATCCGTTTCAAACACTGAGAATAGCCCGATAGAATGAAAAGGGTTATAAATAACCATGCCATCAAGCATTACCTTATTTTGAATCGGCGAGCCTCCTCGAATATACAACTGCCCACCCTGGTCACCAGTGAAGATAACACCTGGTAACACCTGTAAATATTGAGCAAGGTCAGCCTGCCCTCCAATGGATGGAATCTGTTTTATTTGTTTAGGTGTAATCTTGACAACAGAAGTTCTTGTATCGGTTCTGAGTTCCTGGTATTCTGCTGAAATGCTTATTCCTTCAAGTGCATAGGAGGCTTTACTCAGAAATAGTTTTTTAGTAATGACAGTATTACCTTTAATGAGAACCTGCTCCCTTAAAGTATCAAATCCCAAATAGGTAACAAGTAATGAATAATTGCCATCAGGTACACGTGATATAGTGAAGTATCCATTTACATCAGTTGACGCTCCATAAGGGGTTTTAAACAGGTAAACATTTGTGAAAATTATTGGCTCACCGGTTTCCTTGTCATAAACAAAACCACGTATGGTACCAGTCTGAGAAAATCCATCAGATGTTGCAAGAAAAAAAATTGCAAGGAAGAGTAATGTCCACTTAATAAAGCCCGTCATGAGAGTTACAATAGATTTTCGCAAAGATAACAAAAACCTGCCGATCATTGTAAGCTATTTCACTATACAGCCCCTTACATAAGAGCCTGTTTTGCAAAAAGGAACATTTGGAACAAACAGCATGTCAATTTGTAAAATGATACGCCACCTCAAGGTCTTGAAGAGATATCAAAAATTTGGTCTGACTTCTTTTTTGCTAAAAATTCTTATTTCCAACTTAAAGAAAAAGTCAGTTAAGGATGAAATTTTATGCGGTGTCGCCTTTTTGCAAAGCTTTCATAGAATTTATCACGTATTGATACAGGAATTATTCGCAGTATTCTTGCCAATCTGTAAAAGCCTCCCCGATCGATCAGTATTTGTATGATTGCATCCGACTTTACTAAGAGCGTTGAACCCTTGAAATAGAGAACAGAATCAGCCTTTTCTTGTGAGAATTCAATCAATTGCTTTCCTTCTTTCGATGAGCCCTTGACAAATTTGGTATTTTCCATACCATTATTTTTTTTAAGATGTTCCATGCCTATTACACAAACCTGGCACAAATCATCGTAAACAAGACTGTTCATATTAGTTGAATCCTTCATCTGGCCTGCATTTTATACGAAAAGGCCGAGTGAATCTCAGACCTATAATTAAAACAACCGGCCAGTCATTTTGTTGCGTTTTTTAAAAATGCCAGAAATATTCATAAATTTCAAAAAATCACACAGATAATATATATAGATTTTTGAATGTTTTTGTAATTTTACGCAATTATGATAATTGAAACTACCATTTAATTTAAGCATGGAAACTGGAAAAATAAAAGTTGTAAATGGGGAACTTCAGGTTCCTGATTTCCCAATCATACCCTTCATTGAAGGTGACGGAACTGGTCCTGATATCTGGAATGCTTCTGTCAGGGTATTTGATGCTGCAGTTGAAAAAGCTTATCATGGAAAACGCAAGGTAGCATGGAAAGAAGTACTTGCCGGAGAAAAAGCATTCACAAATACAGGGAACTGGCTACCTGATGAAACATTAGATGCTTTCAGGGAGTACATAGTAGGGATCAAAGGTCCGCTTACCACTCCTGTCGGTGGTGGCATCAGGTCCTTAAATGTAGCGTTGCGTCAGATACTTGATCTTTATGTTTGTCTCAGACCAGTTCGTTGGTTTAATGGTGTTCCAAGTCCTGTTAAACGGCCGGATTTGGTTGATATGCATATTTTCAGGGAAAATACAGAAGATATTTATGCCGGAATTGAGTTTATGAACGGAACACCTGAGGCGACAAAGATTAAGGATTTCCTGATTAATGAAATGGGAGTAAAGAAGATACGTTTTCCTGAAACTTCATCTATAGGTATAAAACCTGTCTCTTTAGAAGGCACTGAGCGATTGGTAAGGGCTGCCATTCTGTTTGCAATAAATCATAAACTTCCTTCTGTTACTTTGGTACACAAAGGAAATATCATGAAGTTCACGGAGGGCGCATTCAAGAGTTGGGGTTATGAATTGGCTGAACGAGAATTCGGAAATCAAACATTCACATGGGCTGAATATGATAGGATAGTGGCTGCATCAGGTAAAGGAGCTGCGGAATCTGCACAGAGTGAAGCCATTGCATCCGGTAAAATAATTATAAAGGATGTTATTGCTGATGCTTTTTTACAACAGATTTTGTTACGTCCCAATGAATATTCAGTGATTGCTACATTGAATCTCAATGGTGATTATATTTCAGATGCATTGGCTGCTATGGTTGGAGGAATTGGAATTGCTCCCGGAGCGAATATTAATTATAATAATGGTTTTGCCATTTTTGAAGCAACCCATGGAACAGCACCCAAATATGCGGGACTGGATCAGGTTAATCCTGGCTCAGTTATTCTTTCAGGTGCTCTTATGTTCGAATACCTGGGTTGGAATGAGGTTGCGCAAATCATTTATGCTTCAATGGAAAAAACAATTTCTGAAAAAACAGTCACTTACGATTTTCATCGCCTGATGGAAGGTGCCACAAAATTGAAAACATCAGAATTTGGTGATGCACTTATCAGGAATATGTAATTCCGGAATTCTAACTTTATTTGAACTCAAGCTCAATTACAATTAATATACTCCAATAATATGGCAACTCGTTTAAAAGACAGATTACAGGAAAAGATTTTGGAATGGCGCCCCAGAACTGAGCGCCTTCTCAAAGAGTATGGAGATGTTGTGGTGGATAAGATTACCATTTCGCAAATTATTGGTGGTATGCGTGGGGTGAAATCTCTTGTTACAGATATCTCCTACCTTGACCCAATAGAAGGTATTCGCTACAGAGGCTTTACCTTACCAGAGGTATTTGAAAAACTGCCCAAACCAAAAGGTGCAGAGATGCCTTATGTGGAAGGATTATTCTACCTTCTTGTAACTGGTGATATTCCTAATGAAGATGAGTTGCAGGATGTTGTCGATGAATTTAACAAGAGAAGAATCCTTCCTCGTTTTGTTTATGAAGTAATAGATGGAATGCCCTGTTGCAGTCATCCAATGGCAATATTTTCAGCTGTAGTTACTACCCTTCAGCGGGAATCATTATTTGCAAAGAAATATGCATCTGGAAAGTTACATAAACTTGATTATTGGGATCCGACTTATGAGGATGCTTTAAATCTCATGGCAAAGATGCCTGAAATTGCTACCTATATTTATGCTAAACTATATAGGGATGGGAAACGCATACAATCGAATCCTTACCTTGACTTTGGAGGCAATTTTGCACATATGATGGGTATTGGTAAACCGTATGATGATGTAAGCAGAATGCATTTTATTATTCATGCCGACCATGAAGGAGGGAATGTAAGTGCCCATACAGGCCATTTGGTTGCAAGTTCATTATCTGATATTTATCTTTCCATAGCATCTATGATCAATGGTTTGGCAGGACCGCTTCATGGTTTGGCTAATCAGGAAGTCTTGAGATGGCTCCAGGGTGTGATGGATAAAATGGATGGAAGAGTCCCCAGCGAACAGGAAATGAAACAATTTGTTTGGGATACTCTAAAGTCAGGTCAGGTAATACCGGGATTTGGGCATGCTGTACTTCGCAAAACTGATCCAAGATATATGCTTCAGCGCGATTTTTCACTAACTCATTTGAAAGAAGATCCTTTATTCCAATATGTGGATTTGCTTTACAAAGTTGTTCCTCCAATCTTGCTTGAACAAGGTAAGGCTAAGAACCCATGGCCCAATGTGGATGCTCAATCCGGGGTTATACAATGGTACTATGGTGTAAAGGAGTATGATTTTTATACAGTGTTATTTGGAATTGGAAGAGCAATTGGGATTTGTGCCAATATAATATGGGATCGGGCATTAGGATATTCCCTTGAAAGGCCTAAATCACTCACTACGGCTATGTTGGAAGATCTCGCTGCTGGTAAAGAGATCATAGCAGAAGATTAATTCATTTCTATCAGATGAATCAGGATTCCTCTAAGAGGTTTCCTGATTTTTTTTTGTGCAACTAAACTTCTGTTTTTTGTTTTAAGTATCTTGTTATGAGTTATATAAACATGTTATTCTTCTTCAAGGACAGTAAAAAAATATCATTATTTCAATTTAAAGAGCACAATATTCAAATCGTCATTATCAATTGATTATTTTAGCATATTGAAATACTTATTAACAAATCAAATTCTTATTGACTTAACATATAGTGATTTAGGTAATGTAGCTTGTCTTTCTTAAAAAAAGGTTTAGGAATTAGGAACTTCGAAACTTATTTTTGCAACCTAAACAACTCTTGCTATGATTCAACAGGTTGAAATTACTTTACCCGAGTATGAAAGGGGATTTCATGTCATCACGAGTGAAGTGCTGTCAAGGTTGCCCAAGTTGCCGGATGCTGGCTTAATGAATGTCTTCATTAAACATACTTCGGCAGGTATTACCATCAATGAGTGTGCAGATCCTACTGTACTTATTGATTTTGAAATGGTTTTTAACCGGCTTGTTCCTGATGAACTTTATTTCAGGCATTTAGGTGAAGAGCCTGATGATATGCCGGCACATGTAAAAACAACCCTCTCAGGGGCATCTGTCACGATTCCGATCACCAAAGGCAAGCCGAATCTAAACGATGTTCAGGGCATCTATCTTTGCGAGTATCGCAACCAGGGAGGCCCCAGAAATCTGGTGGTTACTATTTATTCCTGAGTAAACTTCCATACTCAGTTTCTACAAACATACATAATTCAGGAAAAAAAGCATTGAATTCTCTGCTAAAGAGGTCATAGTGCATTTCCAGGTCTTGTACGGCGAATTCCATTTTCGACTCGAAAGTGGTACGTTGCGCCATTCCTGTAAAAGCCTGCTGCATTCCTTCCAGAGAGGCATATGATTCTAACCAGTTGTACCTTGACATATAGCCAAGAATTCGTTGTGATCGTATTGGTAAGATTGAAATATTAGTCAGCAGCTGATGGTATATTTTCTTTGTGAATCTATCAAGTGATTCATTAGAAAATTCACTCCATCCACGAGCCAGGAAATGATCATAATACATATCAACAATAACCCCTGCATACTTATGATATTTCGGCCGTAAACGAAGTATACTTTGCTGAACTATTGGATGTGAATCAGTATATCTGTCAATTGAACGATGCATCCTGATACCTATTTGTATATCCGGATGGAATGTTTCAATGGCTCTCCCTTTCACATGATCAGCAATAAAATTCCCAATCAGTAATTTTTCCTTTTCCCCGGCCAGTAATAAATGCGCTAAGTAGTTCATTATAGGCTAATAATCAATTTTTAGTTATCCTTTGGGTTTTGCCCGGTAACTCTATTTCTTTGGATATAAAGGTCCGCAAAAATTGTATCAATTATTTCTTGTTATTGAGTTAACAGGTATTGTTAATTTTTTAGCTTTGTGGGATAATGCTGTGATATTAACTAATACTTATAACATGCAAAAGCTAATGTTGTTGGGAGATGAGGCAATTGCCCAGGGAGCAATTGATGCCGGAATGTCAGGGATTTATGCTTATCCTGGAACACCTTCCACTGAAATCACAGAATATGTTATTCATTCCAAAGAGGCAAAAATTAGAAATATTAGGTCAGGCTGGTCTGTGAATGAAAAGACCGCCATGGAATCAGCACTGGGAATGTCATACGCAGGGAAACGTGCGATGGTTTGCATGAAACATGTTGGATTGAATGTAGCTGCTGATGCCTTTGTCAATTCAGCTATAACAGGTGCAAATGGGGGCCTTATTGTTGTTGCTGCTGACGACCCTTCAATGCATTCTTCCCAGAACGAGCAAGATTCCAGGTTCTATGGAAAGTTTGCAATGATACCTATACTTGAGCCTTCAAATCAGCAGGAAGCTTATGATATGGTTTTTTATGGTTTTGATATTTCAGAGCATCTGGGTCTTCCCGTCATGTTGCGAATTACTACACGGCTGGCTCATTCCAGGTCAGGAGTAGAAAGAAGGGCTTCGCGAGAACAGAATGGAGTGAATTTACCCAAAAATGAAAGACAATTTATTCTATTACCGGCTAATGCCAGAAGACAATACAAGTCGTTGCTTCAGAAGCAGACAGAAATGGAGAAGGCTGGTGTTAATTCGGGCTTTAATTCATATTTCCCAGGACAGGATAAGAGTTTAGGAATTATTACAACCGGTATTGCCTTTAATTACTTAATGGAGAATTATCCTGACCGTCAGGTCCCTTATCCATTGGTTAAAATTGGTCAGTACCCATTACCAAAAGAGTATATTTCAAGGATATATGATGAATGTGACTCACTTCTAATTCTGGAAGAAGGAGCTCCTGTAGTGGAGGAAATGTTGAAAGGGTATCTAAATCTAGGGAAAAAGATTAAAGGAAGACTGGATGGCTCTATTCCCAGGGATGGGGAACTTAATCCAAATATAGTAGCAGTTGCGCTGGGCCATGTGGATACACGAGGAAGAGAAATTCCTGGAGTTGTGGTTGGCCGTCCACCTTCATTGTGTAAAGGCTGTCCACACATATATTCCTATAATGCTTTAAACCAGGCTTTGGAAACTTGGAGTAAGGGAAGGGTTTTTTCTGATATAGGTTGTTATACCCTGGGAGCATTAGATCCTTTTGATGCTATCAATACATGTGTTGATATGGGAGCCTCTATTACAATGGCTAAGGGTGCTGCTGATGCTGGCTTATTACCGGCTGTAGCCGTGATAGGCGACAGTACTTTCACCCACAGTGGAATTACAGGTTTGATTGATTGTGTTAATGAAGGTTCTCCGGTAACGATCATGATTCTCGACAATGCAACTACCGCTATGACTGGAGGACAGGATTCTGCCGCTTTTGGTAAAATTGAAGATATTTGCAAAGGAGTAGGTGTTGCGGAAGATCATATAATCGTTATGAATCCTTCACCTAAGAGTCATGAAGAGAATATGGAAATAATGAAGCGCGAACTTGACTACCAGGGTGTTTCTGTTATCATTCCCCGCAGGGAGTGTATCCAGACTGCAACCAGAGCCCTAAAGGAAGCTAAAAAGCAAAAAGAAAAGGTTTTGTCCTAAAAGTGGAGGAATAGAATTTCAGGTGTTAAACTTTAGTGATAACGACTTATAAGAAATTGGCAATGAAAAGAGATATTATTTTAGCTGGTGTTGGGGGACAGGGAATTTTATCAATCGCGGCAACAATAGGTATGGCAGCCCTGGGATCAGGACTTCACCTAAAACAGGCAGAAGTGCACGGAATGAGCCAGAGAGGTGGAGATGTTTCATCAAACCTGCGGATTGCTGACCATGAAATAGCTTCCGACCTGATCCCTTATGGTCAGGCAGATCTCATTATTTCAGTGGAACCAATGGAATCACTAAGATATCTGCCCTTACTTTCTGAAAATGGATGGTTAATCACTAATACAAAACCTTTCATCAATATACCCAATTATCCGGCCATGGAGTCACTGATGTCGGAAATAGAATCCTTTGAAAAGCATATAGCCATTAATGCAGATGATATTGCGAAGGAATTGGGTGCCACTCGTTCAGCCAATATGGTAATACTTGGAGCAGCAGCTCCCTTTCTTGAGATTCCAGCCGAAAAATTGAGGACATCTATTCGACAGATATTCTCCAAAAAAGGGGCAGAGGTAGTTCAACTAAATCTTAATGCTTTTGATGCCGGTTACAATTTTGCCGTGCAGCATATGAATTAAACTTATAAAATGCATTTGAAAGACAGGGTATAATACCCTGTTTTTTATTGCCCTGGCTAGTAAGACTTATTTTCCTAAAATTCTGAGTACAGATGATAAAAGTAAAAAAGATCCGGTTTTTTATTAGTGTCGGCATTGTAGTATTACTTTCTGCAGTAGCACTGTTGCTGATGAAAGATTTCATTATCATGCCTATTGCCAAACCTATAAATAAAAGTACGCCGAACATAGAATATGGTATTGTAACTGATTCATTTTCCATAGTCAGGGAAACAGTCAAGCAAGGTCAAATACTTGCTGAATTATTAACTGATTTCAATGTTGATAAGGAGCACATTAATCAATTGTCAATAAAGGCTGAAGGTGTTTTTGATCTTCGGAAATTCAGGGCAGGCAATGAATATACTGCCATGGTTTCTACTGATAAGAGTAAAAAGCTCAGGTATTTTATCTATGAAATTTCGGATACCAGTTATGTTGTTTTTGACTTTGGTGATACTTTACATATTCATTATGGTGCTCATGAAGTAACGAGGAGGTTGCGTTCAGCAAGCGGAACAATCAATAGTTCGTTATGGAATACCATCGAAAATGCAGGTTCTGATCCTAACCTGGCTATTGCCCTGGCCCAAATTTACCAATGGACTATTGATTTTTATGCCATCCAGAAAGGGGATCAGTTCAAAGTGATCTTTGAGGACCTATCAGTAGATGGAAAATCTGTTGGTCTGGGAGTCATTCATGCTGCCTGGTTTAAACATTCAGGGAAGGATTTTTACGCATATCGCTATCAACAGGGCGAAAATCCTGAGTATTTTAATGATTCAGGCGAGAATTTAAGGAGGGAGTTTCTGAAGGCTCCTTTGAAGTTTAGCCGAATTTCATCCCGGTTTTCAAATAGTCGTTTACATCCAGTTCTTCGCATACGTCGGCCCCATCATGGAGTTGATTATGCTGCTCCATCGGGTACACCGGTTCATAGTATTGGAAGTGGAACTGTTCTTAAAGCTGCATATTCAGGGGGTGCTGGCCGAATTGTCACTATTAAGCATAATACAATCTATACGACCAGTTACATGCATTTAGCAGGCTTTGGTCCTGGAATCAGGAATGGCGCTCATGTAAGTCAGGGACAGTTAATTGGTTATGTTGGAAGTTCAGGACTTTCAACAGGCCCTCACCTCGATTTCAGGTTTTATAAAAACGGTCAGCCAATTGATCCATTAAAAGTTGAATCTCCTCCTGCTTATCCTGTTGACAATAAAAACAGACCGGTATTCGATTCAATTTCAGCAGTATATAAAAAGAACCTTTTAATTATTAAATAAGCATTCGGATTAGGGTGCTGGAAATGGTTACTCATATACTTTAAATAGAAAAAAAAGATGCCACCAGGATATTCCTGATGGCATCTTCAAATTTGTAATTCAGATGTTATTGAGTTCCAGAAAGTTTGAACTGAATAGCCATTTGATATTGCACACGAACTTGTTTCCCGTTTTGTTTTCCCGGATGCCAGTTTGGCATCATCCTGACTACCCTAAGAGCTTCTTCATCACAGCCTCCACCAATACCGCGCAATACTTTTGCATCGGTAATATGGCCTTTGGAATCAACGATGAATGAAACATACACTGTACCTTGTATACCTGTTTCAGATGCTTGAGTTGGATACACCAGATTACTTGCCAAGGAATTTAAGCCTGGCTTCTTCACCACCAACAAAGGATGGACTTTCTTCAACGAAATTAAAAACAGGTTTGGATTCTTCAACTTCGATTACTTCTTCAACCGGAGCAGCAACAAATTCCTCAGCTATAGCAACAGGCTCATTAACTGCATTCTGATTGAGTTCATCCTGGTTAAAGATATCGATGTCTTCTACCACTTCCTCAATTGTAACAACAGGTGCCACAAACTTGACTTTTTGTTCAAGTGCGGCAGGAGGTGGAGGAGGAGGTGGAGGAGGAGGGGCTTCTTCTTTGGGCTTGTCCATTTCTATGAATTCAGCACTGGCTGATTTCTCAATGTACTTAGCTCTTTTTTGAGTGTAGTAACTTGAAACCAGCGGATATGTAAGCGCTGCGAGCAGAACGGCAGTTGCCAGCAATAATGCCCTTGTAAGATGCTTATGGTACAACTTACGCAAAACATATGCTCCATAAGCTTTATTCCTGTGCTCAAAGACGATCTCGTCCATGGGGGCAGTATAAACTTTTTGTTTTGTCATTGTTGTGGCTATCGATTTAATATTTAACTACCTTAAAAGGTAAAAGACATTTGATCTATTTCACTGCGGCATTTGGATTTACGACTCCTTCTATCATTTTTAGTTCGATAGGAGTAATGTCAACGATCGCATAATTAGCAATGCTGGTAATAGCCATCTCATCAATAATATCAACAAGATTTTTGTACTTAGCTTTCTCATCAGCTTTGATAAGTACAATGGGTGCATTTTTATCAGATTTCTTCAACTCTTTGATTTTGCGGTTCAGAGTTGAATCAGCCATAACCAGGTCTCCTTTAATAACTTTTATCGAAGCTCGGACACTGCTTTAAAGACGATTTTATTTCTAGGAGTAAAATTTTCCTGATGCCATCTTTACTGTAATCACTTTTCAACAGCGCAGGAAGTGGTTTTGTGGGATCAGCTGCACCAAAATAGTAGTATATCTGGTCATTACCTGAGACGAGCACATTAAGGGTTCTGTCAGCAGAGATCTCCGGAGCTTTCACGTTTGGATCGTCCTTTTTTTCAGGCATGGTGATATCCATGGCTTTGGGTTTACTGAAGGCAGTTGTTAGCATGAAAAAAGTGATCAGCAAGCACATCAGGTCGACCATAGGGGTCATATCTATGCGTGTTGAAAACTTTTTCGCTTTCTTTTTGCCACTCTTTTGTTTTCCTTCTTCTTGGATTATTTCAGCCATCGTATGATTTCTTTAGAGGGAATATCGTGATTGTTTATTCTACTAAAACGGCTTCTTCTTTCACCAGGTTGGTAGTCAGATTAAACTTATTTACCTTGTTTTCCTGGAGAATGTCCATTACATGTTTCACAGTTTTGAAATCAGCGACACCATCACCTTTTATAGCAACTTCGGCATTAGGATTTTGAAGACGAATAAACCTAACCCAAAGGTTGAGTTGGTTATCAGTCGAATCAATAGGAATTCCTGTTTGAAACACTTCACGTTCTTTGGGGTCTTCTGTATTGAGCCAGGCTTTGAGTTTCTCGATTGGCATACCGAAAGATGACCATGTGGCGAAGGTTTTGAGTTCCTTTTCTGTCAAGGTCAATTGATACTGTTCAGCCATTTTTTTCAATACTTCTTTTCTTATCAGAACTGAGGTATCAGTTCCATTATCGAAGTTCATATATACTTTATTGTCTTTTCCAACAAGTAAAGTGATGACATTCTGCTCAGGAGCTACTTTCTCGGAAATGGAATTCGGAGTATCAATGATAGCAGCTTCCTGTGGCTTGAATGAAGTCGTGAGCATGAAGAATGTAAGCAAAAGGGCAAACAGGTCCACCATTGGCGTCATGTCAATGTGCGGAGATTTTACCGGCAGCTTAATTTTTGGCATGGTTCATATGTTTAAAAGTTTATGAATCGGGTACTAGGTACCGTTAGGCATCTTAAACAATTGATAGCCTTATTTATTCTTGCTGGCAAAAGTCTGTGTGAGGCTGAATCCTGCTTCATCAATCTTATAGGTTAATCCATCAATCTTAGTTGAGAAGTAGTTATAAAGAATGATGGCCAGGGTTGAGCCGGTAATCCCGAAAGCTGTATTGATAAGAGCTTCAGAGATACCAGTGGCAAGTGCAAGTGCATCCGGAGCACCAGCTTGTGCAAGAGCAGCAAAAGCCCTGATCATACCTAATACTGTTCCAATAAGACCAATAAGTACAGAAATTGAAGCAATGGTGGATAAGAAGATCAGGTTACGGGATAGCATTGGGAGTTCAAGGGCAGTGGCTTCCTCGAATTCTTTCTGTAACGAAACAAGTTTCTGATCTTTATCAAGTTTTGTGTCTGTTTGAAGTTCTTTATATTTCTTAAGACCCGCTTTCATAACGCTACCAATAGATCCTTTCTGTTTATCACAACTAACGATTGCTTCATCAATCTCATCTTTATTTAAATGACCCTGAAGCTTGACAATAAAAGCATTGATAGATCCTGTTCCTTTTGCTTTTCTTAATGTGAAGGCTCTTTCGAAAGTAAAAGTTAAGAGGATGAGAATCAGGGAAATCAGTAGGGGGACAATGTAACCACCTTTATAAACGATGGCAAGGTAATTGCCAGGCAAACCGTGCCCTTTTGGATTTCCTCCTTCAAAGTTGATCGGATTTCCCAGTACATAGAAATACACCAGGAATGAGATTGCTAAAGCAATCAAAATAGCTGCGGTAGCGAATGCTGACCTGAATGCCTCTTTCAACGTTTGACCGTTATTGCTCATTTGTAAAAAGATTAAAGATTTATGACTGGTTTAATTGATTATTCAACGATTATATAGTGTTGAAGGTAAGCAAAGATAATTGTTTTAACAAATTACGAAACAAAAATGCTCCTTTTCAAATATTTTACCTGTCCACCATAAATAACCTTCTAAGGTCGAGAGGATTTGAACTCCGGGCACCTGGGTTTTAAGTCCTTAATAGCGCTCAAGGCATTTTCATTTGCCGGATCCAGGATAGCGATTTTATCCCAATAGCTGATAGATTCACAGTATTGTTTATTCACGAGATAATAGTATCCAAGGTAGTTATATGCTTCAAGGATATCTTTATTATATTTCACAGAATCTACCGTAGCTTTTTCCAGTAATTTCTCATAAAATGGTTTTGCTATTCCTTCTTTTGTGTCAGGATCAAGGTTAGCATAAACTCTTGCTCTGAAAAGATATGCCGGTTCAAAGTCAGGGCTCATTCTATTTACAACGGCCAAAGCTGAATCGGCCAGCCCCCAGACTTTAGCATCAAAATAGGCGCGGGCCATTTTGTAATAATCGTTTGTGCTTCCCCCTGTCCTGCTTATCTTTTCCTGGTATGCAAAAGCGGCATTTTCATACTTTTTGTATTTCAGATATGAGGCTGCAATTTCATTCAGCAGGTCAGTATTTGTTGTATCAAGTTTGAAAGCCTGGGTCAGCCTGAATGCGGCTAAAGAATCCATTCCATTCTTTACCAGGATTCTTCCGAAGTACAGGTAATCCTTTGAAGTAATTTTCTCAACAGGTGAGTTATCCACAAACTTAGTAATATAATACTTTGCTTGCGGATACTGTTTTTCCTCGAAATATGAATAGGCCAGCGCCCTGTTCAGGTCATTATATGAAACAGAGTCATAGGCCTGAATTTGTGTAATTTGCTCAATTGCTTCCTTGTAGTCTTCGGTTTGGATGAGCATATTGGCATACCTTCTTTTGGCAGCAATATTGCTACTGCTCATTTCAAGGTACTTTTTAAAGTACTTTTTTGATTCGTCAGATTGGTTGGTCTTGGCATAAAGAAAACCTAATTCAAGGTAAGCTGGAGCAAAAGAAGGATCAATAGCTAAGGCATCCTGATAATAGCCTAAAGCATCCTGATAGCTTTTAATCCGGGTATAAAGCTGACCTAGTCTCAATCTTGCCCTTGTGGACTGAGGTGAAAAGTCTTGTGAACGGCGATAGTTTTCAGCAGCACGTGTGCCATTATTTAAGGTATAAATCCAATAATCCCCACGAAACAGAAAAAGATCAGGGTTTTTGTTATCCAGTGATTCCGCTCTTCTAAAAAGATCAAAAACCAAGGCAGTATCCCTGGTTCCCACCTGAACATATGCTTCTGCAATTCGAACCAGGATCGTTGCCTGGTCAGGTTTTGAGAGTCCTGACTTGGTTTTTTTGGCGGGAAGGAATGACATTGCTTTTGCAAAGTTTTCCTTTGCAAAGGTGGTTTCATTCTGAATCAGTGAAACCTTACCAAGCCCTATATAATTAAGGGCTTCATTTGGATTAGCAGATATTCCAAGATTGTAACGTTCCGCAGCTTGCTTGCCAATTTTTTTGAATGAAATATTTGCAGTATCAATGAAGTAGGAAGCAAGTTGATTTTCTCCGCTATAATAGAAATTTTTACCATTAGTAGGATCAGCTTTGATCAAGGAATTAAAAGCACTTTCAGCAGCTTCAAATTGTTGTTGATACGTCATGTTAATAGCAGAATTCAAATCCTGGCTGAAAGCAGTTCCTCTCCAAAGCAGGCTTGCTATGAGTAAAATTGCAATGAAAGATTTCTCAGTTAATAGTCGCATATTTCCTCCCGTAACTAGTGTTAGTCTTTATGTATTTCAATTAATCGAACAGGCATTGTAGCGGGCACAAGCCCTGATTTTAATACAATCCGTTGTCCTTTATCACCTGCAACAAATGAGGTGAAACCTGAGCCCAGGCCTGAAAATGTTTCTCTCCTGATCATGAATACATCTCTGCAAAATGGATAAGATTCTTCAGCAATATACCCCTGAAAAGGTTTACAAGTATTATCAATGTTTGTGCCAACTGCCAGAACTTTTATGGATTTGAGGAATCGTTGTGAGATACTGTCCTGTGTATCGCTTATCCAGTTTACACTTATAATCCCAAGAGCACTTTTATTGTTTTTAACATATTCAATGACGTCTTCATTTGAATTCACTGCAAAGCAGTTCGATGGGAATTCTCCTGCCAAAGAGAATTTCTCGCGAAAATAACGCACATTTCCCGATTTATTATTATCAAAGACTACATTAATGGGACTTTGTTGCAGTCCTGGAGTGATTTGATCCCAGCTTGTTAATTTTCCAGCAAGTATATCGTTAAATTGTTGCACAAGTATCTGTGAGTTATCATTGTCCGGATTTACGATAAGTGCCAGCGCATCATGTGCAACTATGGTTGTCCTTGGGATGAAATTATTGGCTGTAAGGTATTCCTTTTCATCTTTAGTCAGATCCCTGGTCAAGACGACTGTTCTTACAGAATCATTCATGAAATCCTTAATTACCTCATATTCCGGCTTATAAGATGCATCTATTGTGGCATCCACATAGAGTGATTGAAATGTAAATAGTTGGGTATCCAATAGCAATTGAAAGGATTCATCAACAACAATTTTTGTATGGCCACGTGTGGGTGTTTCATCCAGTTGCTGAACTCCCATTGGATTGTTGCATGAAGCACCCAATAAAAGAAGCAAACATGAAACAATAATTGGGCAGATGTATTGATTTGCTGGCATCTTTTTAGGAATTTCAGTTACATTTCGTAATAGGACATGAAGTCGGACATAAAGGAACCTACCTGGTTTTCATTATATGTATCCTGAGTATTTATGTTATGACTCATTTTCCTGATGTTTTGAGATCATTTTCACAAATCTAAAAATACCATAAGCTATGAAGAATAGGGAAAAGGCAATTTTGAGATTTGGGGGAATTCCGGGAAATACCTGTTTCAGAAACAAGGAAGCACCAAGACCGACATATACAATTGCCATAAAATAACCAAAGATGATCATGAATTTTGAAAAGAAGACCCGACCTTTAGACATTTTAAGTGATTTGATGAAGATTATAACTCCTTAATTTCCCATTTCAACTGATTCCTTCATGGACAATATCCAGGTGATTTGATATATACACCTTGAATATATGCAAAAGTAATTCATTTTACATTTTGCAATGCTAATAATATTAAGGATATGAATAAAAAAAGCCCTGCAATATGCAAGGCTTTCAGAAAGTACTAAAATTATTTTCAACTATTCTGCTTCAGGCATTTCACCAAGGTTATCCTTACTTGAAAAACCGGGTGTGTAGAAATCATTAACATTGAACTGCAGGTATTCGAATTCATTGGCTGGAAGTTCATCCAGACTTATGGAATTTGATTCGGTAAAGGTATTTACATCGAATTTCAGGTAATCGAAGCTGGATTCAGGTAATTCAGAGATTTCATTTTCAACACCTTCTGTGATATACTTACTTACATCAAATTTGAGATAATTGAAATCGGCCACCATTAAAGGAGACTGATTTGAATTATCAAGAGTATTGGATTTGGGTTTCCTTTTTTCGGTGGTTACGTTATCTCCATCCTCATTGGTAACGGTGTTTGTGATTTGATTGAACTCTTCAGCGCCTTTACCTGTCAGACTGATGATATTCTGACTATTAGCTATTGCAATACCTGAAAGAACGAACATTGAAGCAAGTGTGATAATTATGTGTGAGGTTTTCATAGTTTTGGTTATTGAACTTCTGTGTTTATAAATATGCTTGTTTTGTTTTTCGAGCATATGACGTGATGTTTTTAAAAATGTTACAAGCTTTTTAATGATTGATGAAAAAATAGGTTTGAGTTTAATTCTAACTGTTCATGAACAGTGATGTAAAAGTAGTATAGCAAGATAACTCCAATCAAATGTTTTCGATAAGCAGCCTTTAATAATCGCTATATGAATTCAACGAAGATTTAGCTATTTGACCGGTTATTCTTTGCTTTTTACCGAGTGAAACTTTTAAGTGATTTCTGTTTAGTATAAAGAACCTTTCGGCAAATTCTGAGTAATGACAGGTAATACAAGTAGAGATAATTATTAATAAGAATAGAACAGGAAAGATCTCAATTGGTTGACCAATATATTTTTTTTAACAATTAAATAACAAACTCTTCTTCTGAAAAATGTTGAGAATCAAGGTAAAAACAAAGAAGGCCGTCATTTCTGACGGCCTTCTTTTCATGAATTGATTATTTCCGGTAATCTATAAAGGAGTATACTCTTCATCGATTACGCGAGCACCTGTTCCGCCAATATAGAAATAATGGAGGAAGAAATGGCCAGTGGCTGGATCATAATAGGAACGTTCAGTGGTTGAACCAAGGATTTCAACGGGTACTCCATTTGAAAAAGATACATCGTTGGTTACAGGATCAACTGTAATATCAACAAAATAGCCTGATCCTCCGAGGTCGCCTGCAGGGATATTGCAAGTATAGGCGCTAATTGGGGTTAAGAATTTTTCTTCGTCAATTGGCCTTGGTCCAGCAGTAGGATGGGTGAATACTCCAACACACTGATATGTGCCAGCATAAAGGTTTGCTACTGCAATCTTTGTTTTAGAGTTGTTCAGAACACTCCTACCATCAGCCATAACACTTTTATAGATAAGTGTCCATTAATCACCAATAGGATTAAGACTTTCATCTGCTGGCAACGGATCACCCTTGACAGCGATGTCTTTTCTTAAATCAGCAAAGTGATTGAGAATTCCTTGGAGACTTCAGCAGTTGCATTTGCACTTGCAACATCAATGGTTGTCATTAAGACTTCTTCTGATTTACTGGCATCAGCATAGCGGTATACACGTTATACACTTCAATAGTGGTGATTCCGGGTCCTTGAGGAACGACAACCAACCAGATCGACTGTAGGTGTATTTCCAAGTTTATAGGGAACGCTTGATGTTGGACTAACGAGTCCACCGGTTTTAACATCGGCGGTCACGAGGTCTTCTGATTTATTACATGCTGTAAACAGTAGCCCAAGCATTGTAAAAATCAAAATGAACACATTTATTTTTGATTTCATACGATTTAATTTTAAGGTTGTTATTAAATTACTTGAGACTGATTAGTCAACATCCCACCAAACTTTGGTATTCAGATCATCAGCACCACCGAGCAGTCCAACGCCAGCTGAGAGATTGGTTGGATTACGGGCAGCTTCATCAGTTGGGTAAGGGAAGCGAACGGGGATTTTACCATCGTTCATTCCATCTTCAGCAGGAGTAAGCACTGGGTAACCTGTTCTTCTCCATTCGATCCAGCTTTGCAAGCCCTGGTCGAAAGATGCTGCCCAACGTTGAGTACTGATAAGTTCCATTGCATGTGCAGGATCCCAGCCAAACACATCTTTGGCGATAAAATCAGCAGCTAATGAATCAGTAGTAGCACCATCCATTGGGAGGTATCCATAGCCATCAACAGCTGTGACAAGAGCGTCGCCAAATTGCGCATAGGATCCATAGATACCTTCATAATAGAAGGCCTCAGCAGCTGTGTTACCACCTGGAATGTATCCTTTGAAAGCGGCTTCAGCAAGAATGAACTGTAAGTTCCGCATAGCTCATGAGCATACCAGGAAGAGGAGCTGGCCAGTAAAATCTTTAGCACCAACCTTCGATGTATTTTTGATCCCGCCATCATTATAGGCAAGCGCTTTAGCAGAAGTGAGACCATTTGGCATTCCTTCAAAAGTGTTCCACGACCTGATTTCTCAGCATAGAGGCAAATCCTATAATCAAGATTAGGTGAATTTGTCCACATCATATCAGTGAGTGTTTTACTAACACGATGATCATCACGGGTTTTCCTGTTTTCGTTTATCGGGTGGTTATTTGGAGCAGATCCGAGATATTGGAGAGCAGCATTATCGGAATTGCTTTCAAAAACTGGATAAGTTGCAGCATCTGCTACCATTTTTGACATTTCAGTAGTAACAAAAGCGGCATCTTTAGCTGACATACGAAGGAGAAGACGCATTCTCAGAGAGTTGGCGAATTTTTTCCATTTCATAATATCATTATCAAAAAGTATATCACCTTCGATATCGCCACCATCTTCACTCAAGAGTGAGTTGGCGGTTTCCAGTTTGGCAATTACATCCCTATAGATGGTTTCCTGTGAATCATATGCAGGAAGAGTGTTCTCAGAACCTTTCCAGGCATCGGTATAAGGAACCGGGCCGAACATATCAGTAAGCAGGGTGGAGATATATCCTTTGAGGACCAGGGCAATACCCTGATAGTTGTTATGTTGACGATCGACTGCAACATTGTACAGGGTTTGCACGTCCATTCCGTTTGCAGCATAGAAGCTTGACCAAGTTGCATTAACAACAGAAGTACGATAGATATAACGATCTTCATCGGTATATTGACATTTGGCTTCATGCTGAGCCCAGCAATTCCCCATTTCTTCCCCTACGAAAATTTCATGTACGCGGTCGGTCATACTCTCGATAGCACTGGTGAGAAGCATTCCGGGGGCAGCTTTTTCAAGGCCTGCATTGTTAGGGTCGGTATTGATCGACTCAAAATCTTTTGTGCAGGCACCTATTATTAAAAGAACTGCAGTTAAGGCAACAGCAATTCCGGCGATTCGTATTTTTTTCATGTGTTTTCTAATTTAAGAGTTACTAAAATTTCACGCCAATGTTGAATCCAAGGCTCTTAGCTGATGGTAGCTGTCCGAATTCCAGACCCTGGGCATTTCCAAGATTGAAGGAGGTTTCGGGGTCAACATGGGGAACTACACTGTAAATGAGTGCCAGGTTTCTGCCAACGACTGAAATAGTGAGGTCGTTTAGCGGGAGATTTCCAAGTTTCTTGAATGTGTATCCAAAGCGAAGTTCGCGGAGTTTTACATAACTTCCATCAAACACACTACCTGCACAAATACTATTACTGAAAGCAGCGTGATTATATTCTTCAGAAGTAACAACTACATCATTTGGAACGTATGTAATGTTTCCATTAGCATCAGTAGTTTCTTTAACACCATCACCCACAATTCCACCTTCTCTTCCGATGAGTGTTTCATCCAGTGCTCCTGCATATCTGCCCCAGGCGTTTGTCATGGAATAGATTTCGCCACCCATATGAATGTCGATCAGGACGCTTGCAGTGATACCCTTGTAGTTGAATTCGTTGAAGAAACCACCTACCCAATCCGGTTGATAATTACCTAGGATTTTCAGGTCACCTTTAACAGGAACTCCGGCACGATGGATGATATTACCATCATCATCACGGAGGAAGTCAGCACCATACAATGATCCAAAAGGCTGGCCAGGAATAGCCATAACCTTTATATCCCAATAGGTACCTAATTCATATTGTTCAACACCAGGAGCAAGTGATACAACTTCATTATTATTTTTAGCGAAGTTGAAGTTAACATTCCAGCTAAATCCTGAAGGATCTTTAAATGGAGTAGCACCGAGAGAAATTTCAACCCCTTTATTACGGATTTCACCGGCATTGATAGTCTTGGAGGTATATCCGGATGCAGGTGAAACAGGGATACTGATGATCTGGTCAGTGGTTTTGGTGTCATAATAAGTAACTTCCAGGCTAATCCTATCCATGAGGAATTTAAACTCAGCGCCCAATTCTATTGAATGGGTGAACTGAGGGCTAAGATCAGCATTAGGAAGGTTGTTAGGAACGAATTGGTTGAGATATTTTGTTGCTGAGTTCCAGCCGTCTCCAAAGCTTAGTACTGGCAGGAGGGAATAAGGATCGGTATCACTACCTACTTTTGCCCAACTTGCCCTTATTTTAGCAAATGATAAGGTTTTTGATTTAACGCTCAACATATCAGTGATTATACCACTAGCTGTAACTGAAGGGTAGAAGTATGAATTCTTGCCATCTGGCAGAGTACTCGACCAGTCATTTCTGCCTGTGAAATCCAGGAAGAGGTAGTTATTGTATGAGAATTGACCGGAGAAGTATAAACTGTTAATCCTTTTCTGGCGGTCGGTACTGGTGGTACGTAAGGCAACTCTAGAGTTTGTAAGTGTATAAACATCGGCTACTGCAAGTTCATCAGCAGCGCCAAATGTCTGGTGATAGAACTGATTCATTGAACTTCCCCCTGCATTCAAAGTAAAGCCTAAGTTTTGAGTTAGCTTACTGTCGAACATGATGAGAAAGTCATTGTTGATTTGTTTGAAGGTAGAGAGAGATTCAGTATAATATCCGTAAGGGTTATCGATATCATTGAAAGCGGCTCTTTCAGTGTTGAGGTTATTATAACCATCCACACCTGTTCTCACAAATGCTGATAAATGATCAGTAAACTGATATTGAACCTTTGCGTTTCCATAAATTCTATCCCTGTCCAGTTTATTGGTGTTTTCATTGAGAGTGAAATAGGGATTATTATGGTAATTGTAATTCCAGTTATATTTTGAGCCATCCTCATTGTAATAGTTTTTCAGGTCAGTATAATTAACCTGGCGTGCAGCCCAAATGAATTGTTGCATAACGTTTTGAGCATCATAACCGTAACCTGGAAGGTTTTCGCTATTAGCCATAACATAGTTTGCAGAACCGGAGATATTCAGTTTTTCCGTTGGATTTGCTGATGCCCCGATAGCCAATGTATTCTTCTTATAATCGGTGTTTGGGAGCATCCCTTTCTGGTTCATGTTGGTATATGAAAGCCTGAAACTGGCATCTTTACTCCCGCCTGATACAGCAACATTGGTTGTTGAAGTGGTACCTGTTTCCAGAAAGTCTTTAATATTATCAGGATGTGAAATCCAGGGAGTAGGTTGACGGACACCATCAACAACAGGTGAGTCATATTGAGGAATAAGTAAACCAGCATCCATTTTTGGGCCCCAGCTTTCATCAACTCCATCATTTACACCTCCATTGGCTCCATCAACGTATTCAAATTGACCAGCAGAGCCTTGTCCGTATCCATTTTGATAATTAGGGAGTCTGAGCGGAGTTTCAAAAGTGGTTGAATTGGAAAGTTCAACGCCAAGGCCTTTGGCTTTTCGCATATTTGAACTTAATGAACCTGCTTTGGTGGTAATAAGCACAACACCATTTGCAGCTAATGAACCATAAAGAGCGGCAGCATTAGGTCCTTTAAGAACGGAGATACTTTCAATATCATCCGGGTTAATATCGGCGGCACCATTTCCCCTGTTTACACCATCAGTACCATCGCCACTGAATTCTGAGTTGCTGAGAGGAATACCATCAACAATAAAAAGTGGTTGGCTGTTGGTTTTGAGTGAGGAAGCTCCGCGGATAACGATTCTTGAAGAAGAACCTACTGCACCGGAAGCGTTGGTGATTTGTACACCGGACACCTTACCACTGAGAGAATTAATGATATTGGTTTCCTTTGCTTTAGAAATTTCGTCGCCTTTAACATCCTGTACGGAATATCCCAGGGATTTTTTTTCACGGGAGATACCCAAAGCTGTGACAATAACACCTTCTACAATTTGTGCTTCACTTTGCAATACCACATCTATAACGTTAGATGCACCGATTGCCAATTCAGTGGTTTTCAGCCCAATGAAGGTAAAAACCAAAGTGGTAGCGTCTTTAGGGACAGTTAACTGGTACTTGCCGTCAATGTCAGTCAAGGTGCCTGATGTGGTTCCTTTAATAAGAACTGTAACACCAGGTATACCGTTGCCGTCGTCGGCACTGGTAACTTTACCTGTAATTGTTCGTTGTGCAAGCACCTGCATGCCGGTAAAAAGCAGCAGTGCAAGCAAAATGCTTAGTTTTCTCATAAACTGGTGGTTTTGATTAGTTAGATGGTTGGTTAGATTGGTTGAAATTTTAAACAAAGCTTTTAATGTTTATCATAGGCAATTCGCTGGTTTATTAACGTATCATTAATCAACTGTTAAGTATTGTTAAAAATCGCGTGAATTTACTTAATAAAGTTTAGTAAACTTTAGAAAGTAAAAAAAAAATTTACACTTAATGCTTAATTGTCTAGCTTTCCGAGTAAAGATAATTTACAAAATGGCATAAAATTCTTTTTTTTACATAGTTTCAGTAAAAAAAATGCATTTATACTTTAGCGATTGTATTTCACAATATGAAATTAGTCATTATTAAGATCAATAAAGTGCTTGTTGCATTTTAGTAATTAACATATTTATTCACAAATAGAAGAGGCTGACAAATGCCAGCCTCAGAATTAACCAACCACCTCAACCGAACCACCAGTTGAGACTATCTTTAAAATTGTTCTTTAATTTTTCTACAAAAAGTATGTGCATACATTTTCTAAACTTTGAAGTGATATACCATTTCTTTATAATACATTCAATCACTTAGTGCTTCTATTAAAAGATGCCCTGGAAACATCACTCATAAAGCATCATAAGTATTTCCTGCTTTTCTTTGGATATTATCTTCAAATGTAAATCATGGATTTTTCATCGAAAAAAGAATTCGATGAAATCAGAAGAAATTGCGTTGAAAGGCTGAAAAGAGGGAATGAAGAATTTACCGTCTGAAGACTGTTAATTACCGGGTAAAAAGCAGTAATAGTAGAATTACTGAATATTAGCGCATTATTTTAAGAAATGATGAGTATGCGAAAATAAACATGGCAGTAAGCAGAACGTTAATGGTGGGCATATTGAAACCCTTGATAAACAGAAGCGGTGAAATCAGGATCATGATCTGGGAAGCTGTATAGAAATGGAATCCCACTTTTTTAAGTTGCCACATTAATATTGCTCCAATGAAAGCGATCATATATAACAATCCGCTTGTTAGCAGGAAAAATCTTCCACCGGAAAGAAGTAGTTTGATAAGGTCTTGTTGCTCGGTGTCCCAGGTTTTAGGTTCCAGAGTAAGGAAGAAATTGTAGAAGGCGCCAATCGTTCCATAAGCGAAAGCTCCCAGGCCACTTCCAATAAATGTGAGGATACAAAGAAATTTCAGAATCCTGATTCTTTGAGCCTGGAATAAAGGGTCAGATGGAATTTGATTTTCAGACATTTTCTTGTATAATGAGGTGTTTCCTTATTCCAGGCTACCTACGATTTTTTCAACTTCTTCAAGAATTTCGCAACTCTTAACCAGTTTTTTCATTGCATTATGGTCGTTATAGAGAGGCCGGTCGACTTCAAGGAATTCAACATAACGACGAATCACTTCATGTGCTTTTTTCACTCCGGGGCCAAAATTATATTCTCTGAAGTCCAGGGCCTGAGCGGCTGCCATTAGTTCAATTCCTAATATACCGTATGCATTGTCCAGTATCTGGAAATTCTTAATTGCAGTATTCATTCCCATGCTGACAAAATCTTCCTGGTCAGCTGCTGCAGGAATAGATTGAATACAAGCAGGTGCAGATAGTATACGTTGTTCAACAATCTGCATATCGGCGGTATACTGACTCAGCATTAATCCGGAGAACATTCCGGCACCTTTTGTGAGGAAAGCAGGGAGTCCAACACTCAGGGCTGGATTATTGAGACGGTTCATTCTTCGCTCACTCAGTACACTTACCATAGTGATTACATACCCGGCCATATCCATTGGGACTGCAACCGGAGAGCCCTGGAAGTTAGCCCCGGATAATTGAATATTTTCTTCCGGGAAAAAGATTGGATTATCTCCTACGCCATTCAATTCAATTTCGACCTGAGAACGGGCATATTTAAGTGCATCATGCGCGGCGCCTATTACCTGAGGGGTTGATCTCATGCTATAGGCATCCTGTACTTTACATTTTACACGACCTTCGGCCAGGTCACCGCCTGTTACCATTTTCCTTATGGCAGCTGCAGAACGGACAGCTCCGGCAAAACCACGGACTTCATGAAGCCGTGGCAGGTAAGGTTTCATATTTGCTTTTAATGCTTCCAGCGACATTGATGTTGCAATTTCAGCCTGTTTTAGCCAGTTATTGGCATCAAACAGAAAGATTGCACTCATCGCAGTGAGTACATTAGAGCCGTTGATGGTAGCGAGTCCGTCACGTGCCTGCAGTCCGGGAACAGGGATTCCCGCAAGATTCAGCGCTTCTTTCCCTTCAAGGAGTTCGCCCTGGAAGTATGCTTTCCCTTCACCCATCATTAAAAGAGCAATTTGTGACATGGGTGCAAGGTCTCCGCAAGCGCCTACTGAACCTTTCTGGCAAACATAAGGGGTTACTCCCTTATTTAGCATATCCACCAGGGTTTGAGTGATTTCAAGCCTGCAGCCTGAATTCCCATGCGCATGAACATTGATTCTGCCAAGCATTGCACCCCTGACATACTCAAGAGGCATGGGGTCGCCAATCCCGGCTGCATGATTATAGATCAGGTATTTCTGAAAATCTTTCACCTGGTCATCAGTCAGAACGACTTCTGAAAATTCACCAATACCTGTATTCACTCCATACATAATTTCTCCGGCAAGGATCTTCTTTTCCAGCATTGCTCTGCACCTATCGATACGGGTAATGGCATCAGGATGCAATTCTACTTTCTGGTTATGACGTGAAACATTGACAACGTCTTCAATACTAAGTCCGTTCCCGGTTATGATAAGTGTCATGCTAAATGTGTTATTGGATTAACAATAGCGGCAAATTTCAAAAAATAATGATTCCCTCCAACTAATTCTTAAACTTTGTTTTTAAAAAGGGTCAAGATGAGTTACAAAAATCAGATGGAAGGAATCGTAAAATCCCGTTTCTGAGTGAATTCATAGGAGTTATCCATCATCTTATACATTAATGCATCATCCTCAATAAATGGAACGGTTTTCCTGTATTCTGACAATAATGTCTTCAGGAAGGAAGAGGTTTCATTCATGCCTCGAAACTCAAGAGCCTGGCTTCCGACCATGAGTTCAATTGCGATAATACGTTCTACATTCTTCACCACCCGAAGGGCTTTGGTGGCAGCATTAGCTCCCATGCTGACGTGGTCTTCCTGTTCATTGGATGATGTAATGGAATCTACAGAGCAAGGGGTGGAGAGTTGTTTATTCTGGCTAACAACGGATGCAGCAGCATATTGAGGGATCATAAAACCTGAGTTCAGTCCCGGGTGAGGAGTGAGAAATTCCGGCAATCCTCGTTGTCCTGAAATTAATCTATAGACCCTGCGCTCAGCTATATTTCCAAGTTCCGACAAGGCTATTGAGAGAAAATCCATTGCAAATGCCAGAGGTTCACCATGAAAGTTTCCTCCAGAAAGGATGAGATCTTCATCGGGGAAAAGGGTTGGGTTATCAGTAACTGAATTTATTTCCCGTTGAATAACCTGAGAAACATGGTTTAGTGTATCCTTTACTGCTCCGTGAACCTGCGGAACACACCGAAATGAATAAGGGTCCTGAACAGCTTTACCTGGTTTTTGAATCAGTTTGCTGTCAGCCAGAATTGCCCGAATATTCCTGGCTGTTTCAATTTGACCAGGATGAGGTCGTACCTTTTGAATTTCCTCTCTGAAAGGATCGATTCTGCCGTTGTATCCTTCAATAGATATTGCAGCTGTGATATCGGCAAGTTTAATCAGGCGCATTGCTTTCAGAACAACCATTACCCCGTGGGCACTCATAAATTGTGTCCCATTGAGCAGGGCGAGACCTTCTTTTGATTGTAGTTCAATCACAGGAATCCCTAATTCCTGCATTATTTCCAATGAAGGGCGGGTTTTACCATTGTGATTAATTTCTCCCAATCCCAGTAAAGGGAGAACAAGGTGAGCCAGGGGGGCAAGATCTCCTGATGCACCGAGGGATCCTAATTCCCTTACAACAGGATAGGCCTTATGATTATATAAGTCAACCAATCTTTGAACGGTTTCAATCTGAACTCCAGATTTGCCAATGGATAATCCATATATTTTCAATAGCAGCATCAATTGAACGATCTCATTAGAAACAGGATCGCCAATACCACATGCATGGGAGATGACCAGGTTTTTCTGGAGTTGAGCGAGATCTTCAATGGAAATGGACCGGTTGCATAAAGATCCAAATCCGGTAGTTATTCCATAGATGGGCTCTGTTTGGTTCTTTATTTTCTCATCCAGATAGGTTCTGCACCGGGTTATTTTTTCTCTCGCAGCGAATGAGAGTTCAATACGTGTATTATCAGATATGATTTTATTGATCAGATCGAAAGACAGCAATGTTGAGTCAATTGAAAATGTATTCATATAAAGGAATCATTTAAAGTATATTGTTCATGATAAATACAAAAACAGTTAACAGAGTTTTGCCCCTGTAAAGCCCAAAATTACAGGCTGGTCCTGTTGATTTGAACAATAAAATTAAGATTCCAGTTAAAGATCATATTGTGATTAATTTCCGAGAAGTATTTCAATTATTTTTTCAGGGTTATATGCACCTTGTTCTCCAGTAATCATATTTTTCATTTGATAGATGCCAGTTGCAACTTCATTGCTACCAATGATGATCATAAAAGGTATTTTCTTTGAATCAGCATAGCCAAATTGTTTTTTCATCTTTGCTGCTTCAGGGTATAATTCAGCTGAAATCCCTGCCTGCTGGAGTTGAGTAAGAAAGCGAAGGCTTTCAATTTCTTCTGATCCGCCGAAATTAGCCAAAAGCACTTTAGTGGCTTGTTCTGTACCTTTGGGAAATAAAGATAATTCATTCAAAACATCATAGATTCTATCGGCCCCAAATGAGATACCCACGCCAGATACATCAGGTAATCCGAAAATTCCAGTAAGGTCATCGTACCTGCCACCACCGCTTATACTGCCCATTTGAACATTTGAAGCCTTTACTTCAAGTATGGCACCGGTATAATAATTCAGTCCACGGGCGAGGGTAAGGTCCAATTCTACCTGAGTATTAAGGTGAATGGCTTCAAGATAGGTAAACACTTTTTCAAGTTCTTCAATTCCTTTTAATCCGATGTTTGATGATTGCAGGATTGAAGTTAATTGCTGCAATTTTTCCCTATTGGTTCCTTCCAGGTAGAGTATCGGTTGTAGTTTTTCAATACTATCGCTGCTCAAATTCTTCTCAGCTAGTTCCTTATTTACGTTATCAACGCCAATTTTATCAAGTTTATCAATAGCAACAGTGATATCGATGATCTTGTCAGGTTCTCCAATAATTTCAGCTATTCCGGCTAATATTTTACGATTATTTATTTTAACGACCACCTGGATACCAAGCCTTTTGAATACTTCATCGGTGATGCGGATGAGTTCCACTTCATAAAGAAGGGATGTAGAGCCTATTACATCAACATCGCACTGATAAAATTCCCGGTATCTTCCTTTTTGCGGGCGATCTGCACGCCAAACAGGTTGAATCTGGTATCGCTTGAAGGGGAATATCAATTCATTTTTATGTTGCACAACAAACCTTGCGAAAGGCACAGTGAGGTCGTACCTTAAACCTTTTTCACTGATTGAACGAAGGATTTTCCCAGGGTCTTTCGATAATAGAAGAGAATCATCGGTTCCTGAGAGAAAATCACCTGAATTCAGTACCTTAAAGATTAGTTTATCACCTTCTTCACCATATTTCCCCAACAGAGTGGAAAGGTTTTCCATAGCAGGTGTTTCGATAGGTTCATAACCATATAGTCTGAAAACGCTACGAATTGTATCAAAAATGTAATTCCTCCTTGCCATTTCGGAAGGTGAGAAGTCACGTGTACCTTTGGGTATTGAGGGTAATGCCATAATAAGTTGTAAATGATTCTTTTTGATTTTCATTCAGGACTGATGATGTTGAGCCTGGTAAATACCGATTGCAGAAAAGTCTTTGCATCAACAGAACCTTCGGGAGGAGCCCATGGAGCTGAAGACCCCTCTGAATGAGGAATAAAGGGCCCTTCTTTAATTTCGTAAACTACAGAGTTTGCCTCCAGGGCGGTAAGCATATGGTAGCATCCTTCTTCAAATTCAACGCCATAAGTTCCAAGATCAGAGCTAAGTATGGCATGATCCCTGATCGTTCCATCATTATTGAATGTTACTGCTAAAATTGTACCCCTGAGAATCACGAAAGATTCTTCCTTATTTTCATGCCGGTGCGGCCGAATATAAGTCCATGGTTCCAAGGCATTCAGAAGGCGTTGAACGGGGTCAGATAATTCAGGATGGAAATTATAATTCATCCTCAGCCGATGCGATGACTTCGCTTTTGAAGAAACTTCATCCAGCAGTGTGGTGGTAATTTTAATCATTTGAGTGATTGTAAGATTCCTGGTTTAAGCCAGAAGTTTTTTGTACCGAATTCTCTTAGGTCCTTCATCTCCAAGGCGTTTCCGTCTGTTTTCCTCATAATCGGTATATCCGCCTTCGAAATAATAGACCTGTGAATTTCCTTCAAACGCAAGGATATGGGTAGCCACCCTGTCGAGGAACCAACGGTCGTGAGAGATAACTACAACGCAGCCTGCAAAATCTTCCAGGCCTTCTTCGAGAGCGCGTAGCGTATTGATATCGATGTCGTTGGTGGGCTCATCGAGAAGTAAAACATTTGCTTCACTTTTCAAGGTGAGAGCCAGGTGTAGCCTGTTTTTTTCTCCGCCTGAAAGTATCCCGGTTTTTTTGCCCTGATCGGGGCCATTGAAGTTAAAACGCGAAACGTAGGCCCTGCTATTGATTAACCGGCCTCCCATTTGTAGTTGTTCATTTCCTTCGGAGATGACTTCCCAAACATTTTTCTCAGGGTCGATGGAGGAGTGGGCCTGATCGATATAGCCTATTTTAACAGTTTCTCCCACCTTAAATTCCCCTTTATCAGGAGTTTCCAATCCCATGATCATACGGAACAAGGTAGTTTTACCGGCCCCGTTTGGTCCTATAATTCCCACAATTCCGCCGGGAGGCAGTGCAAAATTCAAATCTTCGAAGAGTAGTTTGTCGCCGAAAGCCTTTGATACACCTGCAGCTTCTATCACATTGTTACCTAACCTGGGGCCATTTGGAATAAATATTTCCAACCTTTCTTCCTTTTGTTTTACATCTTCATCCAGCAATTTCTCGTAGGATGTCAGACGGGCTTTTCCTTTTGCATGGCGGGCTTTAGGAGCCATTCTTACCCATTCTAGTTCTCTTTCGAGCGTTTTCCTGCGTTTGCTTTCAGTTTTTTCTTCCATTTCAAGTCGTTTCGACTTTTGTTCGAGCCAGGAAGAGTAATTTCCTTTCCATGGAATTCCTTCACCCCGGTCGAGTTCAAGAATCCAACCTGCGACATTGTCGAGGAAGTAACGGTCGTGGGTCACGGCTATTACAGTACCTTTATATTGCCGAAGATGCAATTCGAGCCATTCGACGCTTTCTGCATCCAGGTGATTGGTAGGTTCATCGAGAAGGAGGATATCCGGCTCCTGCAGCAATAAGCGGCAAAGTGCTACCCGGCGACGTTCACCACCGGAGCAAACGGCAATGGATGTATCTCCATCCGGACAACGTAAGGCATCCATTGCTCTTTCCAGTTTTGTGTCCAGTTCCCAGGCACCGTGATGATCGAGTAATTCAGTAAGCTGACCTTGCCTGGTGATCAGTTTATCCATTTCATCATCAGTTAAAGGCTCTGCAAAGCGATTATTCACTTCTTCATATTCCTTTAACAGGTCAACAATTGGCTGAACACCTTCCTGAACAATCTCCTTCACCGTTTTTGCATCATCCAGGTGAGGTTCCTGTTCAAGAATCCCCACAGAATATCCCGGAGAAAAGACTACCTCTCCAAGAAATGATTTGTCAAGTCCGGCAATGATCCTGAGCAGACTTGATTTACCTGAACCATTTAAGCCGATGATGCCAATTTTGGCACCATAATAAAAGGAGAGATAAATATTTTTCAGAACCTGTTTATTAGGAGGGAAAATTTTTCCGACCCCAACCATTGAAAAAATAATTTTTTTGTCGTCGCTCATAAGAAAAATCCAATCTTGTTATTTTAATTATCCGTTGAAACCTGTTTTTGTTTTGTCCTTATTTCAATATAAACAGTTTTTCCAAAGCTGAGGTTGAAGAATCCCAGTTATAGTTTTTCAGAATATATTGTTGTCCATTAAGAGCTATAGAATGTGCAAGAGTCAAATTAGTAAGGAGTTGATATAGATGTTCTGCAAATTCTTCTGTAGCTGAGCCTACCAGGATCTCTTTGTTTTCGGTTGCACCCAGGGCATTGTTTGCCAGGGGTGATGTAATACAAGGGATCTGCATTGACATTGCCTCAAGGAGTTTGTTTTGCAGTCCGGTACCTATACGCATAGGGGCAATGAAAACACGGGAGGAGGCATAGCATTCCCTGATATCCGGCACCCAGCCACTAACTGTGATATTTTCTGCTGCCAATGCTTTAACTTTTGGATGAGGGTTGGCTCCAGCCAATAGCAGGCTGACCAGAGGAATTCTTTGCCTTAGAAGGGGAATAATTTCTTTGGCAAGATATTCTGCTGCGTCCACATTTGGAGGATAGCCCATATTACCCGTGAAAACCACATCATACTTTTTATTGGACTGCCTGGGTTTAAAGTATTCAGAATCAACGCCATTTGGTATAACAACAATCTGATTTTTATCTTCATGCGGGATCAGTTCCCTGTCGGGTTCAGAGATGATGGTTTTGTGATTGAAATTGTTAAAAACAAAGTTTTCATATTTCAGAAGCCTCTTATATTCCCAGAAATAAAGCGGCTTCATAAATAAAGGGGAATTAGAAAGCCGACGTTTCATGCCCATGGAAAAAACATCCTGGTAATCCAGGGTTTTTTGTTGAGGTAAAAGCCTTGCATATTCTGCCATACGGATAAGTTGACAAAAAATATGATCAGGATTGGTGTCAGAAACAATTTTCTGAATCTTTTTAAGTATTCCGGATCTGAAGAAATAGCCTACCTGGAAGGGTTTCCCATTGAAAAGTACCTTGATGATATTGAATAAGAGTCCCGGTTTAGAAAGTTTGAAAACATGAATTTTATGACAATATTCCTGAAGGATTTCAATGCTTTTGGGATGAATTTTCTGATCAGATAAAGCAATTAGGGTGATTTCATGATTCTTTGCAAGCGTCCGGATTTGGTGGAATGCCCTCAGTTTATCCCCTTTTTCAGTAGGATAAGGTACACGTGAGAGGAGGATGATCAGTTTCATTCCGGGCTATGCTTAAAGAAAGGCAGGTTGCATGTATTGCCTGATGGCAAAATTAAAAAACTATTGGAAATAAGGGTGAAAATGAGATTCTGTGAGGCAGATCAATGGTTTTTTATCAGTCGCTGGTAAAAGCTCACCAATCTTTCAATAAGCACATGGTTATCGTGGAGTGATAGCATGAGCTTTCTTGCATTTTCAGCCAGTTCCCGACGAAATTGTTTGTCATTTACCACACGGTTGATAGCTTCAATAAACTGCTCCCTGGTATCAGCAATAAGAAGATGTTCTCCGTTTTTATATTCTATGCCTTCGGCTCCAATGGTGCTTGAAATAACTACTTTACCAGCAGTCATTGCCTCAATAATTTTTATCCTGATACCACTTCCGGAGAATAAAGGAACGATCATGATATCGTGTTGTTTCATGAAATCCCTGGCATCAGGGACTTCTCCTTCGATAACCAGGCCCGGACTTTTGAAATGAAGCATCCATTCAGGCATTTTGCGGCCTGCCAGGTGAAGCTCAATTCCGGGGTTTTTAGCCGTTACTTCCGGCCAGACTTTATTCAGGAACCATTGAATTCCTTCGGCATTTGGAATCCAGTTCATTGAACCGATGTTGAAGAGGTCAGGGGTTGCAGTATCGCGGGTACTGACCGGGTAGTGTTGAGGGTCAATACCAAAAGGTACGGCCAAAACAGGCACATTCCTGGCATTCCGTCCAAAGAAAACGGCATCAGTAAATGTTATGGAGACTATGCCATCCACTTTATTAATGACATTCATTTCATAATCCCGCAGACTTAGATACAATTGATTGAGATAATGTTTTTTGAACGGGATACGGCAATTTTCAGCAATTCTTTTCCAGATAAGATGTTCAATATTATGTGCCCTGAGTACCACAGGTGCTTTACTGTGCTTTCTTATAATATCCAAATAGACGGTAGTATAAAGCATTTCTACCTGGATGATATCGAAAGTATCCTTTTTCAGAATCTTTTCGAGTTTTTCAGCGAACTCAGTATTTCTGAATCTGGATACATGATATGATGTGCCTGAAATATAATTTGAGAGAGCGGCCAGAGGTTTTATTGACAGGTCGATATAGGCAAATTCAATGCCGGTATTTTTAGCAAATTCTTCAGGAAGTGTGATTGGGTCAACAGCATATTTATTGGTATTGGCAGCCAATACCTTAACCTGGTGGCCGGCTTCGAGCAGACCATTGATAATGGCATACATTGCGATAGGTCCGCCTTCATGAAGGGGCCAGGGGGATTTATTGCAGAGAAGAAGAATCTTCATTCGTTTTTTTGGTTTTCCTGAATTTTCCAGGGATAAGTTTCTCCAGCAGAAGTTTGTATTTCTCTGCATCCAGGAGGTTTGAGTCAGTTGAGGCTTTATAGGTAAGGAAAATACCTACAGGCAGAAAGACCAGCGTTGAGATCCACATACCTTTCCAGGAATCAGCTACACCAGATCTGGCCGCCTTTTCTCCGGTAAAAGATATCACATGGTATGCTACAAAGAGGAGAACTGATACGACCAATGGCATTCCAAGTCCACCTTTCCTTATAATGGTGCCAAGAGGTGCGCCGATCAGGAAAAGTGCAAGGCAGGCAAGTGAAAGTGTGAATTTCCTATGCCATTCAATTTCATATCTCGCTTTGAGTACTGAGGTATCCCTGATATTTTGCTGATTAAATTCGAATGAACCTTTTGCATTTCTTGCCAGGCTCAAAGCATTGTTAACAATTTTGAGCTGTTCCTGTTTATTTCTGCCATCGAGTAAAGCTTGAACTTTCACGGGTTTAAGCTTAGACATTGAGCTATCAGTGAGGTTGGAGCGCAAGAGGAAAGAGTAATAACTCAGTAAGGATTGATTGAGGTCTTTGGCTTTTTTTTGAACATCTTTTGACAACGAGTCAGCAGCATAGTTTAACTGTTTCACGTTCAGCATATAGTAAGCACTTCTGAAGAATTCATCATTTGTGCGGGTCATTTTGAATTGGGAGAGATCAAATTTTATCACCTCTTCTTCGAAAAATGTACGCTGGAATGGTTTTTTGAGATCACTATTCCGCCCCATTTTTTCCTCATAGTTTGAACCATTGTATAAAGTAAGCATGAGGAAGTTGCCGTCTTCAGTTTGTTCCATTCTTCCTGAGTCTGCCACTGTCAGGTTGGTATTGCCCTGAAATTTGGAATGGTCATAAATCATGATTTCGCGGAGTGTCACTTTATCTTCATCTTTTTTTCCTACTTTAATGACATAACCGTCGAGTCCTGAATACCAGATACCTTCCCTGATATTTAAGGCCATCTTTTTCTGGCGAACATCATAGAGTATCGTTCTGAACTTCAGGTTAGCATAAGGGAAAACAATATTTGAATAGTAGAATGCCCCGATACTCAAAAGAAATGCGAAGATTGCCAGAGGCATCATAATTTTTCTGAGTGAAACACCGGCAGCTTTAATTGCCACCAATTCATACCTTTCACCAAGGTTGCCGAAAGTCATTAACGATGCCAACAGCACTGACAAAGGCAATGCCATAGGGACAAATGTAAATGATGCATAGAAGAGCAATTGGGCAATGATATTCCATTCGAGGCCTTTTCCAACAAGGTCATCGACATATCGCCACAGGAATTGCATCAACAGAACGAAAACCGCTATGAAGAATGTGGCTATCCCGGGGCCGACATATGAACGCAAAATAAGCAGGTGCAGTTTCTTCACTACAATAACAACTAATGCGCTGCAAAGGTAATGATTTTCGATCAAGGGTTGGATTTGAGTCTTTCAGTTGTTTTGTATTATTCCTTCCGGCCTTCAGGAGATGATTCATCCATGATTTAGGTTATATTTCAGGTTATCCTTTGTTATCAATGTCAGATCAAAACCTTCATTTGTCAATATGAATTTTCTTTACATTTGTTCTGCAATAATTGTTCAAATCATGAAATACCGGCTGATAGAGGTCCATGACAAAAGAACAGCCAGGATCTTCCTGGATGTGGCCAGGAGATTATACAAGGGCGACCCTGATTTTATTTGTCCGCTTGACAGTATGATTGATGGAGTATTTGATCCCACGAGGAATACATTTTTTTCTCATGGTGAAGCAAAAAGATGGATATTATTGGATGAGAATGAACAGTTGGCAGGAAGAGTTGCAGCTTTCATTAACAGGCGCAAGGCATTTACTTTTCAGCAGCCCACCGGAGGCTTAGGTTTTTTTGAGTCAGTAAATGATCAGGAAGCTGCCTATATGCTTTTTGATATTAGTCGGGAATGGTTGGCTGCGAGGGGAATGCAAGCTATGGATGGCCCTATAAATTTTGGAGAGAATGATAATTTTTGGGGACTATTGGTAGAAGGGTTTATGCCTCAGAGTTTTGGGATGAACTACAATCCTCCTTATTATCGGTCTCTATTTGAAGGATATGGTTTCAGGCCTTATTTTGAACAGGTCACGAATCATTTGAATTTGAGGAAACCATTTCCGGAAAGATTCTGGAAGATTGCAGATTGGGTCCGGCAAAAACCTGAGTATCAATTTCGACATTTCAAATTAGAGGAATCTGATACATTCATCAGTGATTTTCTGGAAGTATATAATGATGCATGGCAGTTTCATGAAAACTTTACACCGATAGAGCGGCCGGCGCTCGAGCAAACCATTAAGGAAATGAAGTCCATCATGATACCGGATTTTATATGGTTTGCCTATCATGGAAATGAGCCTATAGCTTTTGAGGTTATGATTCCGGATGTGAACCAATTATTAAGGTATTTTAATGGCCGTCCCACAATATGGGCCAAACTGAGAATCGGGTTAAAGGGAAGAAAGAATATTTTTACCAGGTCCAGGATAACTATTATGGGGGTAAAGACAAAGTTTCAGAAGTCAGGAATTGAATCTGCCATTTTCTGGCATATGGACAAGATGATGAAGCGTTTTCCCGGATATGAAGAGGTTGAGCTTTCGTGGGTAGGAGATTTTAATCCAAAGATGAGGCTGCTACATGAATCAGTGGGGGCGACATTTGCCAAGAAACACATCACGTTCAGGAAGATGTTTTCTGAAGATGCAGAAGCGGAGCGATCATCCATTATACCCAGAGATACGAAAGAGAAAGCCATTAAGGGTTAAAATATGACTGAATAGTTGAATAGCTAAGAATAAATGATGTAATTTTACACTATTGCAAACCATACGCATAACTTTAAATAAATAATACTATGAAAAGAACCTTACTCCTTTTGTTCTCATTTTTAGCTGCCTGGGGATTTGCCCAGGAGAAGGCAACAGTACCTGCTGCCGTTAAGAATTATATGGTTACTGATGCATGTAATAAAGGCATCAAGGAATCGCAGAACCCCAGTCAGACGGTTATTCCTTACCAGGCAACCCGTTATGAACTGGCTACAGAAACCCAGGTTGGAATGACTGTGTATGATTTGCAGTCGAATTCGGGATCACCTTCCGGCAGAACTTACCTGTATCCTGATGGATTCCTGGCAACTGTCTGGACCCGGGGTATGACACCTGCCAGTTATTCAGAAAGAGGTACCGGTTATAATTATTTTGATGGTACACAATGGGGCCCTGAGCCAACAGCAAGGATTGAAACACAGCGTACCGGATGGCCGGGATATGCTCCATGCGGTAATGGTGAGATAGTAGCTGCCCATCATAACACTGCCGGCCTGGTTGTTTCAAAGCGGGCAGCAAGAGGAACCGGGGCATGGATTCAATCCATTTTAGCCGGACCTGCAGCTGCAGTTGATATCTCCTGGCCAAGAATTGTATCAACCGGTGCCAACCATGATACCATTCATATTCTTGCTTCCACCTATTCAGCTTACGAAGGTCAGGATCTGGCATTATTATACTATCGCTCAAATGATCAGGGTGCTACCTGGGATATTCAGCATTATATTGATCCTGCTATGAATTCGACAGCATATTATGGGTTTTCAGGTGACTCTTATGTTTTTGCTGAACCTTTCGGAAATAACTTAGCTTTCCTGGTTGCTGACAGTAAGAATGACCTTTTTATTATGAAATCGGCTGATGCCGGTGATACCTGGACAAAAACTGTTGTTTGGGAACATCCATATCCTATGTTAAATGTTGCCACTACTGCCACCGATACATTATATGCGCCGGATGGAGCTGCACATATGTCGTTTGACAAGCAAGGAAAGTTACATGTTGTTTTTGGAGTTTACAGGGTACTTTTCAATGGTGACAATACCTATAGTTACTGGCCGGGCCTTTCCGGAATTGCTTATTGGAATGAAGATCAGCCTACTTTCACAGGTGGTGACCAAATGAACATCCTTAATCCGGACCTTCTTGATGTTAATGGAAGCCTGATTGGTTATTATAACATTGACTGGGATGGAAATGGATCCCTGGATATCCTGGATGATTATGGCAATTATGGTTTAGCATTTGGAACTATGCCTCAAATTGCTTTTGATGACAACAACAATGCTATCCTGATTTATTCGAGCATTATTGAAGGATTTGACAATGGTTCTCAGCAGTACAGGCATATTTTTGCCAGGGCTTCCAGTGATAATGCGCAGACCTGGGGACAAATTGTTGACCTCACCAATGATCCTATCCATATTTTTGATGAATGCGTTTTCCCGGTAATAGCTCAAACCGGAGATGGTGAAAACTGGTATTTTGCCTATCAGTATGATAATGAACCTGGTTTAGCCATTCAAGGAGATGAAGATACACCTACTGACAACTTCATTAGTATGTTCAGTGTTTCAACTTTACTTAATGAAGTTAAGGAACTCAATAAACCATCTGTTGTTGTGGTTTCCAATACGTATCCCAATCCTTCACAGGGAGTTACCCGTTTTGACCTTAATCTTGAGAAGAGTTTTAATGTATCTTATTCTGTTACTTCTATTTCGGGGCAGCAATTGTTGTCAAGTAATTTAGGAATGATAAGTGCAGGACGACATACACTCCAACTCGACAATAAGAGCCTTTCTTCAGGTATCTATTTTCTGAATGTAAAGGTTGGGGAGAAAACTTATACCAATAAGCTAATTGTTGAGTAAGTTTTAAATTCAAAAAATCAGGCTATTCCTGAGGATAGCCTGATTTTTTTTACAGTAAAAAATAGGTTCACACTTAAATATTTATACTTTTGTCAAGTAATATTCCTGAGAAGAAATCCACTTTACAAATTATGTTAAACAATAAATCAATCAGACGATGAAAAAAGGGTTACTCTTGTTATTTGCGCTGAGTATTGGATTTATGTCCTTTGCCCAGGAACGTGTCGCAGTTCCTAATTCACTGCGTAACGTTAAGTTTACCAAAAATGTGCATGATGCCGTTCTTGAGCAGACCAATCCTCTTGTAGGCATAGTTGGTAATGATGCACCTACTTATGGATGGCCGGAAGATTTGGCCGGAAGCACAATTTATGACCTGCAATCCAATGCTGCTTCACCAAACGGAAGGTTAATCCGTTTTGATGATGGTACTTTCAGTGCAGTATGGACAAGGGGTACAGGCCCTACCGTTCATATGCAGATCGCGGAACCGGTTACAATTATTATGATGGAACCACCTGGGGTGCTGATCCAACCGGCAGGGTTGAAACAGTAAGGGCCGGATGGCCTTCACTTGCAAAATGTGGCCCTGATGGTGAAGCTTTTGTTTCACACAGAAGCGGAACTACTGCACTGCGTTTCAACAAAAGGGCAACCAAAGGCACCGGTGCATGGACTGAATCAGAAATTCCTACTCCAGCCGGAGCATCAGGACTTCTTTGGCCTCGTATGGTTAGTTCAGGAGCTGATCACAACACACTTCATATCATAGCTCTTACCGCTCCAACAGGCAATGGCGGAACTGTTTTCAATGGACAAGATGGTGCAATGGTTTACACCCGTTCTACTGATGCAGGTGCTACCTGGTCAACTCCTGCTGTTTTACCTGGTTTAGGTGCCACAGATTATGTTGCTTTTGGTGGGGATTCCTATAATTTTGGTGAGCCAATGGGTGATAACATTGCCTTTACGCTTTGTGATAACTCCAATGACCTTATCGTAATGCGTTCTTCAGATAATGGTGTAACCTGGACCAAGACCGTTGTTTGGGAACATCCTTATCCAATGCTCGATCCTGCTACCACAGCTACTGATACTCTATATGCACCGGATGCTGCAGCAGCACTTGCTTTTGATATGAATGGAAAGCTTCATATGGCTTTTGGTGTTTATCGCCTTTATTTTACAGGTGCTGGTAGTTATTCCTACTATCCAGGTTTATCGAACATCGTTTATTGGAATGAAGATCAACCTACTTTCACTGGCGGTGATCAGATGAATATCCTCAATCCTGATTCTACTTACGAGCAGGGTGTAGAAATTGGAACTTACCTGATTGACTGGGATGGAAATGGTGAGTTGAATTACATTGATCCTTTTGATTATGGTGATTATGGACTTGCTTGGGCCAGTATGCCTCAGTTGGCATTTGATGAAAATAACTACGGTATTTTCGTTTATTCAGTGTTAGCTGAAAACTTTGATAATGGAACTCAGCAATATCGTCACTTATGGGCTCGTGCATCAAGCGACAACGGTGCTAACTGGGGTGTGATCAATGAACTTTCAGATGATCCTATCCATATGTTTGACGAATGTGTATTCCCATCGATAGCTGCCGGTTCTGATGATGTAGCATGGTATTTTACCTATCAGCTTGATAATGAGCCAGGACTTGCAGTTCGTGGCGATGAAGATCCAGCCGGTGACAACTACATCAATTTCTACCATCTTTCAAAACTTCTCAACCAGGTTGGTGAGCCTGGTGCAGCTGATAAATTTGCTGTTTCTGCCAACTATCCTAACCCAGTTGACGGACTTACCACTATTGATGTTACCCTTACAAAAGCTGCTCCTGTAGCTGTAACCCTTACTGGTATTACCGGACAGGTTATCAATACCACTAATTATGGTACACAGGCTGCCGGTTTAAATAAACTCGTTATCAATGCTTCCAACCTCAGCAGTGGAATTTACTTCTATACTGTAACTGTTGGTCAGCAGAAAGTTACAAGGAAAATGATTGTTAAATAGTCATTTTTACTTAATAATTCGGAAAGGCTGCCTTAACTGGCGGCCTTTCTTTTTTATATATCAGGCTACAGAATTATTATCTTTGTTTATATCATTGACAAATCACAATTTTAATCATTCAACTTATCAACATGAAAACGTTTCTACTGAGTTTCATCTGTTCCCTGTTTATTTTGGCAGCAACAGGTCAGGATCGGATTCCCTTGAATGCTGCATTGGAAAATGCCCCTGCACAAAAACCCCGGTTTGTGCAATCAGGGCAGAATCCAATCAGTGATGTGATCTATAAATCACCTTCACTTATTTCTTTCCCTGAAGCCTTAATCGGTGGCACTATATACGACCTTCAGTCCAATGGCTCAACACCCTTTGGCCGGGTTCTTATGTTTGATGATGGTACTATGGGAGCTGTCTGGACCCGTGGAATGAGCCCTACTGCATATTCCGACCGGGGTACAGGATATAATTATTATGATGGATCTTCATGGAGCGATGAGCCCTTCGAACGCATTGAGACTGTAAGAACCGGATGGCCGTCATTAGCTCAACTGGGCAGCAATGGCGAAGTGGTGCTTGCGCATGGTGCATCTGGTGGTCTTGTAATGAGCAGGCGCTCACCTAAAGGTTCGGGCAGCTGGACACAATCTACCCTTCCACTGCCATCAGGAGTGAATACTACCTGGTGGTCGAGGATGGTGACCGGTGGTACAGATAAGAACACTATTCATGCGCTCGTACTCACATTGCCAACAGCCAATGGAGGATTAGTATACCAGGACCAGGATGGAGCTTTGCTTTATTATCGTTCGTTGGATGGTGGTGATAACTGGAATGAACAAGGTATTATTATCGATGGTTTAGGGTCAGCCTATTATACGAATTTTACTGCCGATACTTACACCTGGGTGGAGCCACAGGGTGACCACCTTGCTTTTATTGTCAGTGACACCTGGAGCGATTTAATTGTTATGGAATCGGAAGATAACGGTACAACCTGGCAAAAGACCATTGTTTGGGAGCATCCGTATCCTCATTGGAACGGAGAAGTTACAGATACGATTTATTGTCCGGATGGGTCTGCACATGGTGCATTTGACAAAAATGGAAAGCTACATCTTGTATTTGGGGTTAATAGGGAGATGAGTGATGGCTCAGCCACTTCATGGTTTCCCTTTGTCGATGGTGTCGCATACTGGAATGAGGATATGCCAGCCTGGACAGGAGGAGATCAGCTTCATTGTCTTGATCCGGATTTATTATACCAAAGTGGCCACCTTGTTGGATGGATGCAGGACATAGATGGAAATAATTCAATTGACCTTGTAGGTAATACTGTTGAAGCCATTGCCAAGTATTACCTGAGCCCTTCCAGTTTCCCGCAGATTGCTTTTGACCAGGAAAACAATGCAGTTCTTATTTATTCTTCTATTACTGAAGGGTTTGACAATGGTGCCCAGGATTACAGGCATATTTGGGCCAGGGCATCAAGTGATAATGGTAATAGTTGGGGTCAATTCCTGGATGTTACCGATGACCCTGTACATATGTTTGATGAATGTGTTTTTCCGGTGATTTCAGCCGGTTCAGCAGAAGATTGGTATTTCCTGTATCAATATGATAATGAACCTGGCCTTGCCATAAGAGGTGACGAGGATTCCCCAACTGACAATTACCTGAGTTTTTATTACTTGTCAAAGATCATTAATCGTATAAATGATCCGGCCATTGAAAAAGCTGCTGTATCACAATCCTATCCCAATCCAGCATCCACTCAGGCCTATATCGATGTTACACTTCCACATGCCGGTTTTGTGAACGTTCAAGTATCATCTTTATCCGGAGTCCTTATATCCAGCACAAATCATCAGGATCTTACACCGGGCATTCATCACCTGTCTATTGATACAAAACAAATTCCTTCAGGAGTTTATTTCATTCATCTTTATTATAATGATCAAGTGATTACGAAGAAACTCATTATTCAGCATTAAAAAATGGATTAGGCATTTTGCACCCTTATCTTTTATTGTTGTTCCTTCAGCCCTGTATAATGCTAACTTATACAGGGCTTTATTATTGGTAATCAGTTATTTGAAATTTCTAATTCGATGAAATACCCAGTTTCTTCGCCAAAAGCAATGCTGCTTGATTTAGCAACACTCATCCATTGATTTTCGTCATTCATCGAGTACATTTTTCTTCGCTTTCATACGGTCTTAATTTAGGTGTATACTTTCGGAAGTCAAAGGCAATATAATCTATGACTTCGGGGAAGATTGTTTTTAAATACATCTGAATCATTCACCTTAAATATTTTGAATTATGAGACCAATCGTACTTGCAATTGCTTTCCTGGTTATAGGCATTTCTACCTATTTATATTCCCAGGAACGAACAGAACCCATCAAGAAGCTATCACAATATTCAAAAACACGTCCTAAATTATGTAAGGATGAATTAATCAATACGTTGCCCTATCAGCAAGGTTCCCCATCGAAGATGGGATTTGCTGAGGATTTGCTTGGATCGACTGTCTATGATCTTCAAACCAATAGCTCCTCACCGTTTGGCCGCCTTGTGCGTTTTGACGACGGGACATTCGGTTCGGTCTGGACCAGGGGTATGAGTCCAACTGCATACAGTGACAGGGGTACCGGGTATAACTATTTTGATGGGACTTCCTGGTTGGCTGATCCAACAATTCGACTGGAAACTTTAAGGACAGGTTGGCCTTCTATTGCCAAACGTGGTTACACCGGAGAAGCTGTAGTTTCTCACAGGAATGCGACATCACCATTATGGTTTATGTATCGAACTTTTAAAGGAACCGGTAACTGGACTGAATCAACCATCATATCCTCCGGCAGGTGCCAGCGGGATTGAGTGGCCAAGGATGGTAAGCAGTGGTGATAACCGTAACACTCTTCATGTTATTTCACTTACCGGACCTACTGCCAATGGTGGCACTGTATTTAATGGCCAGGATGGTGCAATTGTTTATACCCGGTCTACCAACATGGGTTTAGCCTGGTCGACACCGGTAGTGCTTCCGGGGCTGGGTTCCGACTATTACCGTTCATTTAGCAGTGATGTGTATGAATTTGCTGAACCTCAGGGTAATAATTTGGCATTTGCAATTGTTGACAACTCAAATGACATGATTCTGATGCGTTCCTCTGATAATGGAGAGACCTGGCAGAAGAAGGTTTTATGGGAGCATCCTTATCCAATGCTTGACCCTGCGACAATGGCAACTGATACCCTGTATGCACCTGATGGATGCGTTTCACTGTCATTCGACAATACCGGTAAGCTTCATGTTGTTTTTGGGGTTTACCGTATGATGTTTCTTGGTGATGGAACATATACCTATTGGCCGGGACTTTCAGGTATTATGCATTGGTCTGATGATATGCCTGCTTTCACAGGGGGTGACCAGAAAAATATACTGGATCCTGATTTGCTTGATGCTCAAGGAATTCAGATTGGGTATTACAATATCGACTGGAATGGTGATGGAGAGTTAAATTACCTGGATGGAGATGATTTTTATGGAAATTATGGATGTGGTTGGGCGAGTATGCCTCAAATAGCCTTTGATGAAAACAATTATGCCATCCTTATATACTCATCGTTAATTGAAAATTTTGACAACGGGATTCAGAATTACAGGCATATCTGGTGCAGGGCTTCCAGTGACAATGGTGCCACCTGGGGGCCTGTAATTGATATAAGTGACGACCCGATTCACATGTTTGATGAATGTATTTTCCCATCAGTGAGTTCAGGGTCGGATGCAGAAAACTGGTATTTTACCTACATGATTGACAATGAGCCAGGGCTTGCTGTGCAGGGAGATGAGGACCCACCCAGTGATAACTATTATAATTTTTACCATTTGTCGAAGATTTTCAATGGGGTAAATGAATCACCGGCAGAAACCAAAGTATCAGTGAGTCAGAATTATCCTAATCCTGTTGTGGATGAAACATTTATCAATATCAGCCTTTCCTCTGCGGCAAAAGTCAGGCTTACGCTTTATAATACTGACGGGCAGCGAATCAAAGATATCAATTACGGAGAATTGCCTCTAGGGTTAAACACGTTAGGAATCAGTATTCCTGAAATTGATACTGGAATTTATTTCTATAAAATCCATGCAGGGAATGAAATTTTAACAGGTAAACTGGCTGTAAAATAGATATAGACCTGAATCAATAGAAGAGGCTGTCTCTAGTGGAGGCAGCCTTTTGTTTTATTTCTGAAGGCTAAAATGTTAAGTATCTGAATAAAACCAGGACAATTTTTCAATGACTCATGTTTGTTTTAGCAATACAGCCTTTAGTGGGCTATTTACTTTTTTTCAGAACTTAATTTGTTAAAATGGTTAATTCCCGGGAAATTCATAGATTTGAAGATCAAAGTCTTAAATTCATCATTTTCAGAACTCTAAAAAACCAAAAGCTATGGCAGATCTAATTAAATATTCAATAAGTCCAACAGGGGAGCAGTTTGCAATTCCCAAACCTTCGGAATTTCCGGCTGAGAAGCAGCGAATTTTTAATTTGGTTGAAGAAGCCAGGGCGAAAGAAATGGAGATTGTTGTTGTGATGGGGGTTGGTTTTGTTGGTGCTGTTATGGCAGCAATTGTAGCTGATACCTGTGATAAGGATGGTAAGCCTTCGAAGTTTGTGATAGGTTGTCAACGACCCAGCCAACGAAGTTATTGGAAGATCCCCATGCTTAACAAGGGAGTATCTCCGGTGAAAGCTGAGGATCCGGAAGTGGATAGGATTATTGAGCGATGTGTTATTCAGAAGAAGACCCTTACGGCCTCTTTTAACAGTGATGTTTTGGAATTTGCTGATGTCGTAGTAGTAGATGTGCAGTGCGATTTTGCAAAACAGGATCTGGGTTACATGAAATCGGGTGAGGCTGATATGGCAGCGTTGGAAGCTACTTTAAAAACAATAGGCGAAAAGATACCGGCCCATTGTCTTACCTTGATTGAAACAACTGTAGCTCCAGGTACTACTGAGTTTGTTGCGTGGCCAATATTGAAAAAGGCCTTTGCAAAGCGGGGAATTAAATCTGTTCCTTTGTTAGCTCATAGTTTTGAGCGTGTTATGCCCGGGAAAGAATATGTTTCCAGCATCCGTGATTTCTGGAGAGTTTGTTCAGGCTGCGATGCCGACGCCCGCAAGAAGGTAGAGAAGTTCCTTCATGAAGTACTGAATACTAAGGACTTCCCTTTGACAGTGATGGATCGCCCCATTGAATCAGAGACTACCAAAATTGTAGAGAATTCATACAGGGCCACTATTTTGGCTTACCTCAATGAATGGAGTATTTTCGCTGAACGTAATGGTGTTGACCTGATCAAGGTAATCAATGCTATTAAAATGCGTCCGACGCATAGTAATATGATTTTTCCCGGACCCGGGGTTGGAGGTTACTGTCTGCCAAAAGATGGAGGATTAGGATATTGGGCATATCGACATATTTTGGGTTTTGAAGATGGAGATGAAATATTCAAAATCACGCCAACAGCAATTGACATTAATGATACAAGGGCTTTACATGTAGCAGAACTGACCAGGGATGCTTTACGGAATATGGCTCGTTATATAGCAGGTGCTGATGTGGTACTTTGTGGTGCCAGTTACAGGCAGGATGTGGGTGATACCCGATATAGCGGGAGTGAGATGGTAGTAAGGAAGTTAACTGAGATGGGCGCTGAAATCCGTATTCATGATCCTTATGTTGATCATTGGTATGAGTTGGAGTCGCAGGATGATTATCCGGCACCCGGGCATTCATGGAGTCGTTTTTTCAGGAATCAGGAGCATCTGACTGAAAGCAGGGTTGAAAAAGATCTCCCGGCTGTTCTGAAAGGTGCTGAAGCCTTGATTCTCGCCGTTCCGCATAAAGAATACCTGGGTCTAAATCCAGATGATATTGTGAAATGGGTAGGTCAGCCTTTAGCAATCATTGATTGCTTTGGTATTCTTTCAGATCAGGCTATCAGGCGTTATTTTGAACTTGGTTGTGAAGTAAAGGCTCTGGGACGGGGACATATTCAGAGGATTAAGAATGAGGTGAAGCAAGGATAAAGTGCCTAGAGTGAGCTAGAGTGAGCTAGAGTGCCTAGAGTTCATAGAGTGAGTTAGAGTGCATAAAGTACATGGAATGCCTGGAGTGAGTTTGTAGTGCCTTAGAGTGTTGATTGTCAATTCACACACTTTTATCAACTTTAGCTAGTTCACTTTAGTTCACTTTAGCTCACTCTAGTTCACTTTAGCTCACTCTAGTTCACTTTAGTAGTTCACTTTAGCTCACTTTAGCTCACTTTAAGCACTTTTTCTAAGGTATAAATTGAACTTTTTCCCTTATATTTTGTATATTTAGTAATCTTAATCATTGTATTATGGAAACAAAATTTGGTTTTACATTAATGGCTGCATCAGAGTTCGGTCCCTGGCTCAAGCAGCAGAGCATAAGCAGAGCAATCAATGTTATCCAGATTCACCATACCTGGTTGCCTAATTATGGAAATTTTAACGGAAACAATCATTTTGAAAAGTTACAAGGTATGAAAGCTTCTCATCTGGCGAGGGGCTTTAGTGAAATAGCTCAGAATATTACTATTTTCCCGGATGGTAAAGTAGGTATTGGCCGATCACTTAATACGGTGCCGGCAGGAATTTATGGCCAGAATGGCAAGGGCATTTGTATTGAGAACCTAGGGGATTTTGACCTTGGGAAAGACCAGATGACACCTGCACACAGAGATGCAATTATCAATGTAACTGCTCATTTATGCAACAAATTTGGATTGGTTCCTGATGTTAATTCAGTAGTTTACCATCATTGGTATGATTTAAAGACAGGCCAGCGCACAAATGGAAGCGGGAACACAAAGACTTGTCCGGGTACAGGATTTTTTGGTGGTAACACAGTTGCTGCCGCCCAGCAGAATTTTATTCCATTAGTAGTAACCGCTTTTGACTCAATTAAGAAACCGGAAGTTGTTAGCCAGGAAACTTTTACTCATGGAATTGTGATTTCAAATGGAGCACTGAACATAAGAAAAGGCCCGGGTGTCTCCTATGACAAAGCTGGATCACTAAACTCCGGTGCTTCGGTTAAGATTTTTGAAGAAAAACCTGAATGGTATCGGATAGATAAAGATGCATGGGTTTCTTCAAGATTTATCAGTAAAGTTCAGCTCGGGGAGATCAATGTAGATTCTGCAGGAGTATATGCTGGTCCGGGTGGGACCTTCAACCTGCTTAATACCCTTGCTACCGGGGATGAAGTTATGGTGCACACCATTTCCAATGGATGGAGCAGGATCGATTTTATCGATAAATGGGTGAAATCATCACTGATTACTATAAAATAGCATTCCAATAACCTAAAGTTGATTTTTGGTATTTCTTTTTAAAACGATATCATTCAAATCCAGCGAGTAGGTTCTAATATTATAATCCTCATTCTCAAATTGCTATTGAGAATGAGGATTTATATTATAGGAGCTATTATAATCAAGTTGAAGGCAGATAGTCTAAGAGCCTCAAATAAGATTCGTAATACATTCGTGAATTCGTGGCTTAAAATGGCTTAAAACAGCTCCAGTTTTAAATAAAGTTGCCACGAATGCACGAATAAAAGAACGAATAGGATTCGTAATACATTCGTGAATTCGTGGCTTAAAACAGCTCCAATTTCAAGTAAAGTTGCCACGAATGCACGAATAAAACAACGAATAGGATTCGTAATACATTCGTGAATTCGTGGCTTAAAAAAGTTCCAATTCTAAATAAATATAGTTGCCACGAATGCACGAATAAAAGAACGAATAAGATTCGTAATCCATTCGTGAATTCGTGGCTTAAAAAGCTCCAATTTTAAATAAAGTTGCCACGAATGCACGAATAAAAGAACGAATAGGATTTGTATATCAAGCCCCCAGTAAGGCAGGCAAAAGGAATAGCCATGGGAATACAGCTTTCAGTTCCAGGATATTACTTCTGTATTTCTGATTAACTTCCTGTGTCATAATGGCAGATATCTGCCAAAATCTGTTAATAATTTATTTATGAATGATTTGAAGCCTTACCTTTGCGAGGTTTATGATAAAGGTCTTCATTGGATGGATATTCAGACTATTAAACAGAGATTTGGAATCATTGGAAATTCACCTGCACTTGAAAGGGGTATAGATATAGCCCGTCAGGTAGCTCCTACAGATATAACAGTCTTAATTTCAGGGGAGAGTGGGGTTGGGAAAGAATCCTTTCCCCAGATCATTCATCAGCTGAGTGCCCGGAAACATGGCCCTTATATTGCTGTAAACTGTGGTGCGATACCGGAGGGTACAATAGATTCTGAGCTCTTCGGACATGAAAAAGGTTCTTTTACAGGGGCTCTGGAGGCAAGGAAAGGATATTTTGAAGTTGCAAATGGTGGCACCATATTCCTGGATGAAGTTGCGGATCTGCCTTTATCTACACAGGTGCGATTGTTACGGGTGCTTGAAACCGGTGAATTCATCAAGGTGGGATCCTCGAAAGTGCAGAAAACTGATGTCAGAATTGTTGCAGCCAGCAACATCGATATCCCGAATGCCATTGAAGAAGGACGTTTCAGGCAAGATCTTTATTATCGGTTGAATACGGTACCCATTCATGTTCCTCCTTTAAGGGAGCGCAAGGAAGACATTATTTTATTGTTCAGAAAATTTGCCACTGATTTTGCAGAGAAATACCGCATGCCTATGCTTGAACCTGATGAAGAAGCAAGGCAGATACTGATGAATTACCGGTGGATGGGGAACATCAGGCAATTAAAAAACCTGGTAGAGCAGATTTCTATCATTGAGCAATTCCGAATAATTACAGGTGCTATCCTGAGAAAATATCTCCCTGAAACTATGAATAGGGAGCTACCGGTGGTATATCATGAAAACCAGGGGAAGGGAGACTTCTCTGAACGGGAGCTTATGTATAAGATCTTGTTTGATATGCGACGTGATATTAATGAACTGAAGAAAATGATTCTTGATGTTGCCGGACCGGAAGCATTAAGCACACAGCTGCATTCTTCAGTAAACAGTTCCCTGGACCAATTGTATCATGAAATGGATACTTCACAACCGGAAACCGGGCATGCAATTGTACATCAGCCACAGCCGGCAGAAGTTGATGAACCTTTTGCTCCCTCATTCGTCCTGGAGGAATCACTTTCCTTGCAACAAAAGGAGATGGATATGATTAAGAGGGCACTTGAAAAATATGCGGGAAAACGCAGGAATGCTGCCAGAGAATTGGGTATTTCAGAAAGAACCTTGTATAGAAAGATCAAGGAGTATGGGATTAAGGGGTAAAGAGTTTTGGGATGTCTGATGTCGGATGTCGGATGTCTGATGTCTGATGTCGAATTTTGGATTTTGGTCCGCCAGCTGGCGGATGGATTTTGGTCATAGAATTAGATGAGACACTAAGTTGAATACACCCATCACTGGATAAGAAAGATTGCTATTGCCTGATGAATTTTATGAGAACTCATTGTAATGTTTGTTGAGGCTGAAAATATTCACAACCAAAGAAAACATGAAAATACGACCAGCTGCCCTGTTCTTTTTAACTGTCATTCTCCTAATCACATCGGGATGCGGCATATACTCTTTTACAGGAGCTTCAATTTCACCGGATGTAAAGACGATCTCCATAAAATATTTTGTTAACAATGCAGTGATGGTTCAGCCGACATTGAGCAGGCGGTTTACTGAAGCGTTGCGGGATAAATTCACGAACCAGACCAATCTCAGCATGGTGAGTTCGGGGGGCGACCTTGCCATTGAAGGAGAGATAACAGGTTATACAACTGAGCCAGTGGCAATACAAGGTGATCAAAAAGCAGCTCTTCAGCGGCTTAAGATTACAGTTAATGTCAGGTTTGTGAATGCCAAAGATGAGAAGCAAAATTTTGAAACCAGTTTTTCAAGGTTTGCAGATTATGATGCAAGTAGTCGACTTTCAGATGTGGAAGATGGTTTGATTGACCAGATCAATGAAGAATTGACGCAGGATGTCTTCAACAAAGCGGTTGTTAACTGGTAATGTCTCATAGCAATTAAGCACAAAAAATACTCAGATTCATATAGAATGCATAGGGCACAACTTGAGCAATACATTAATAATCCAGCATCACTTGATGAGAAGTCAATTGAAGGGTTATGGCAATTGGTTAAGGAATATCCCTATTTTGCTACTGCCAGGTTATTATTGGCTAAGAACCTGGAGATGACAGGTCATGAAGCCTATCCACTGGCATTCAGGCTAGCAGCGGCTTACGCTGGTGACCGGAGTTTACTCAAGCAACTCATGGAGCCTGTTCAATATCCTGCTCCTATTGAAGTGGAGGAACAGTTTGTATCCCCTCCGGAAATTATCATGCCGGAAACGAAAATTGAGGTTGTTGTCGGTAATGAGCCTTTAAATACAAGTGAAGAGGTTAAGAAGACTGAGGAAATAATTTCCGAATTGAATAGCAATGTTACAATCGGGGAAGAAGTAGAAATGCAGTCGGAGGAAAGCAAGAGTGCTTCTCCTGGGATCGATTTGATAGAGGACGAATTTGGGAAAGAGGTTATTATTCGAAAAGAAGAGGCAAAGGAGGAAAAAGTTTATTCACCCATGATTGACTTAATCCGGCAGAGCTTACAGAAAGCAAGGGATAATGAAAGAGGGGCAGAAGTTATAGAGCCAAGTATTTCCGCAGCATCTGATAAAGTAAAAACCTCTAAAAGGCAAGCGTTAATAGATAAATTCATCAAGGATGAACCTAGGATCAGTGCTCCGAAGAAAGAGTTCTTCAATCCTGAAGATCATGCCCGTCAGAGTTCAGTAGTTCATGAAGATTTGGTGAGTGAAACCCTGGCAATAGTATATGTAAAGCAGGGGCTCATTGGGAAGGCCATAAAAATTTATGAAAAATTGATATTGTTAATTCCCGAAAAAAGTAGTTACTTTGCAGGCCGTATTGAAGAATTACGAAAAGAACATAAGTAACTCATTTTAAGTAACATAATAATTGCCCTATGACTGCGTATATTTTTGTTTCGGTACTGATCTTAATCGCATGTATCCTTTTGATCCTGGTTGTACTTGTTCAAAATTCGAAAGGTGGGGGTCTTGCATCTAATTTCTCCTCATCAAACCAGTTTATGGGTGTTAGAAAGACTGCTGATTTTCTTGAGAAAACAACATGGACCCTGGCTATCATCCTGTTATCACTTAGTTTGCTTTCCATTTTTGTGATTCCACGTAATCGTGGGACCCAGGGACAGGCAGATACTGAACTTCGCGAGACCATTGATGATAAGGCAGCACCTGTTCAGGATTTCCAACCAAATCCTTCAGAAAAGGACAAATAAGAATTTTATTTACTTTTTTAAAAGAATGTCAGAATGTCACAGTATTCTGACATTCTTTTTTTATTGGTATTCAGCAGGATATTGATTTAATTACTTTGAAAATCGGCTATGGATGTAACAGTGCCTAAAGGCAGCTAAAGGAGCATCTGTTAAAATGACACTGAATCTGATGAAAAAATGCTTTGGCATGGAATGTGTCTAGGGCAGGCAGTCGAAAACATAACTTAAACTTTATAAATAAAACTCAAAACGAAATGGCACAGGTAAACGTAAAACCATTGGCAGACCGAGTATTGGTTGAGCCGGCAGCCGCCGAACAAAAAACCGCAGGTGGAATTATCATTCCGGATACTGCTAAGGAAAAACCACAAAAAGGAACAGTTGTAGCTGTTGGAAATGGCAAAAAGGATGAACCTATGACCGTGAAGGTTGGTGATTTAGTTCTTTATGGTAAATATGCTGGAACTGAAATCAACGTTGACGGCAGGGATTACCTTATCATGCGTGAAAGCGATATACTCGCAGTAATTTAAAGAATTGTAAACCTTAAAATTAAATATCAAATGAAATCAGCAAAGGAAATTATTTTTGAGATAGAAGCACGCGACAGGCTTAAGAAAGGTGTTGATGCTTTATCTAATGCTGTCAAAGTAACTTTAGGACCTAAGGGTCGTAATGTGATTATAGAGAAAACCTATGGTGCACCGGTTGTTACCAAGGATGGTGTATCTGTAGCCAAAGAAATAGAATTAAAGGATGCGGTTGAAAATATGGGAGCCCAGATGGTAAAGGAAGTTGCTTCCAAAACCTCTGATGTAGCCGGGGATGGTACAACTACTGCTACTGTTCTTGCACAATCCATTATAGCTACCGGTTTAAAGAATGTAACTGCAGGTGCCAATCCAATGGATCTGAAACGTGGTATAGACAAGGCTGTTATTGCCGTTGTTGCCCATCTTAAGAAACAATCCGTGGCAGTGGGTGACAGTATTGAAAAAATCGAGCAGGTTGCTACTGTTTCTGCAAATAATGACAATACCATCGGTAAACTGATTGCCGAAGCTATGGCCAAGGTGAAGAAAGAGGGTGTTATCACTATCGAAGAAGCCAAAGGAATAGAAACAACTGTTAAGGTTGTTGAAGGTATGCAGTTTGATCGTGGTTATATCTCCCCTTATTTTGTTACTGATGCTGAAAAGATGGAGGCTTCATTTGAAAGTCCTTACATCCTGATTCATGATAAAAAAATCAGTGGAATGAAAGACCTTCTTCCTATTCTTGAGAAGGTAGTTCAAACAGGCCGCCCACTGCTTATCATTGCCGAAGACGTTGATGGTGAAGCATTAGCTACCCTGGTTGTGAATAAGATCCGTGGCTCACTTAAAATTGTAGCTGTTAAAGCTCCTGGTTTTGGTGACCGTCGTAAGGAAATGTTACAGGATATCGCCATCCTCACCGGCGGAACCGTTGTTTCAGAAGAACAAGGGTATCGTTTGGAAGATGCAGATTTATCCTATTTAGGTCAGGCTGAAAAAATCAGTATTGATAAAGATAATACTACTATTGTTAGCGGAAAAGGCGAAAAAGAAGCAATTTCAGCCCGTATCAATCAGATCAAAGCCCAGATTGAAACTACTACTTCTGATTACGATCGTGAAAAACTCCAGGAACGTCTTGCTAAATTAGCCGGAGGTGTTGCTGTTATCCAGGTTGGTGCAGCAAGTGAAGTTGAAATGAAAGAGAAGAAAGACAGGTTTGATGATGCATTGCATGCCACACGCGCTGCTAATGAAGAAGGTATCATTCCTGGTGGTGGTGTTGCTTACCTGAGAGCAATTGCATCACTTGATGCAGTTAAAACTGATAACGAAGATGAGGAAATCGGTGTAAATATTGTACGTCGTGCTCTTGAAGAACCTCTTCGCCAGATTGTTGCCAATGCCGGACTTGAAGGTTCGATCATTGTTCAGAAAGTAAAGGAAGGCAAAGATGATTTCGGTTTCAATGCACGTACTGAAACCTACGAAAACCTATATGCAGCCGGTGTTATCGACCCAACCAAGGTAGCTCGTGTAGCCCTTGAAAATGCTGCATCTATAGCAGGAATGCTGCTCACCACTGAGTGTGTTATTTCTGAAATAAAGGACGAAAAAGAAGCCCCAATGCCTAACCCAGGAATGGGCGGAATGGGTGGAATGTACTAAGATTTACATTCTATTGTTTTTGAGACAGTCCCGTCAATATTGGCGGGACTTTTTTATTTCCGGGATTACATAGCGTATTTTCTACCTGAACATCCTATCTCTTAAAATTCAGGTCAATGATCGGTACTTTATTAATATTTTTACAAACCATTCCAATCTGTAAATCTATGAAAGCTGTTTTGTCCCCGGGGTATTGCTTGTTTCTTTTGCTATTCTGTTTCAGCGCAGCGAGTCAAGCGCAGGATATTTTGCCTTATAAGAATCCATCTCTGGGTATTGATGAAAGAGTAAAGGATTTGTTAGGTCGCATGACAGCCGATGAAAAATTCTGGCAGTTGTATATGATTCCCGGTGATTTGAGTCTAGGAAAGGAGAAACTGAAGCATGGAATCTTTGGACTGCAGGTGGATGCTAAGGGTGAAACTACAGATGCCGCAGGACAGATGTTAACCTACGGAGGATCCAGTGATGCAAGTCTGTTTGCTGAAAAGGTCAATGAGATACAGCGATTCTTTGTGAATGAAACACGGTTGGGAATACCCATTATTCCTTTTGCAGAGGCACTGCATGGTCTTGGGATGGGAGGAAGTACATCCTTCCCCCAATCGATAGGACTTGCAGCCAGTTGGGATACTTCCCTGATGAGGCAGGTTTCTTCTGCCATTGCCATTGAGGTGAAATCCAGAGGAATCAGGCAGGTTTTAGATCCGGTTATCAATATTGCCAGGGATGTCAGATGGGGAAGAGTGGAAGAGACATATGGTGAAGATCCATACCTTACTTCATTGATGGGATCTTGTTATATCGATGCTTTTGAAAAAATAGGTGTGATCGCTACCCCTAAACATTTTGCAGTGAATGTAGGCGATGGTGGGAGGGATAGCTACCCGATACATTACAATGAGCGTCTCCTAGAAGAAGTATATTTCCCGGCTTTCAAGTCAGGATTTCAAAAAGCAGGTGCGCGTTCTGTGATGTCATCGTATAATTCGCTGGATGGGACTCCATGCACGGCACATGACTGGTTGTTGAACAAGAAGTTGAAACAAGAGTGGGGCTTCCGTGGATTTGTTATTTCAGATGCCTGTGCTGTGGGCGGAGCTAATGTACTTCATTATACAGCGGCCGATTATACTGAAGCAACAGAAGATGCAATGGAAGGGGGATTAGATGTCATTTTCCAGACGGACTACGAACATCATACCCTCTTCAAAGATGCCTTTGATAAAGGGTTGATCCCTTCATCTGTGATCGACAGTGCGGTTACCAGGGTACTTAGGGCTAAGTTCCAGTCTGGTTTATTTGAAAATCCATATGTTGACAGCAAGGAGGCAGGAATCTGGAATGGCCATGCCCTGCATCGTCAGCTTGCATTGCAGGCAGCCAGGGAATCTATAGTTTTACTCGACAATAAAGCCGAAACGTTACCTCTGAATGCCGGGATAAAAAGAATTGCGGTGATTGGGCATGATGCTGTTGAGGCCAGGTTAGGGGGGTACAGTGGTCCTGGAATTAATAAAGTCAGCATATTGGATGGCTTGCGCAAACATGCCCCGGCAGGTATGGAAATAACGTATTCACCGGGATGCGGAAGAAGCTTCGAGCCTTATCGTGTGGTTCCATCAGCAAATCTGAGTTCCACAAAATCTGATTTAAAGGTTCAAGGACTTAAAGGGGAGTATTTTAATAATTTAAATCTGGTAGGAACACCAGTATTAACCCGAACCGATTCCCAGCTATCTTTTGGATGGACGCTCTATTCTCCGGATCCTGCATTAGCCTTTGATTGTTATTCAATACGATGGACAGGCAAAATCATTGCTCCGTCTACCGGGACCTTTCATCTGGGGATGGAAGGAAATGATGGCTATCGGCTCTATTTTGATGGTAAATTACTCATTGACAACTGGCAGAAATCTTCATTCCAAACCCAGATGGTAGAAGTTCAATTTATACAGGGGAAAGAATATGATATCCGTGTGGAGTATTTTGAGAGTTCGGGAAGTGCACGGCTGAAGTTGATCTGGGATGCAGGAATCGATAAACAAACCGATGAACAGATAAAAGAAGCTGTGAAAACTGCTATGGATGCAGATGTTGCTGTTATAGTAGCCGGTATCAATGAAGGCGAATTTAATGACAGGGCTTTTTTAAAACTTCCGGGTAAACAGGAGGAAATGATACAGGCAATTTGTTCGGCAGGAAAGCCTGTAATTGTAGTTTTAACAGGTGGAAGTGCCATTACGATGAATACCTGGAAAGACAAGGTAAGTGCAATCCTGGATGTATGGTATCCCGGTGAAGCTGGTGGAGATGCAGTTGCTGAGGTGATTTTTGGAAAATATAATCCAGCAGGTCGTTTACCTATAACCTTCCCTGTTTTCGAAGGGCAGCTGCCTTTAGTATATAATCATAAACCTACAGGGAGGGGAGATGACTATACAGACCTCACTGGCATGCCGTTATTCCCTTTCGGATATGGATTAAGTTATTCGAAATTTGAGTACTCTGATTTGCAGATTGATCATCCGGGTATTCAGGCAGGTCAGACTGCACATGTTCGCTTTAAAGTCAGGAATATTGGAAAACTTTCGGGTGATGAGGTTTGCCAGCTATATATACGGGATGAACTGGCGTCAGTGGCTCGTCCGGTTAAAGAACTGAAGGGCTTTCAGCGCATCACACTTGCTCCGGGAGAAGAAAAAACGCTAAGTTTTGAAATATCACCGGAATCCTTAAGCATGTTGGATATAAACAATAAACTGACCATAGAGCCAGGGATTTTCAGGATTATGATTGGTGCTTCTTCTATGGATATCAGGTTGATGGGTAACCTCAGGGTTATTGAATAAAACAAGTCGGTCAGGTACTTAATTTAAACCTTTCCATCAATGGCGAGTGCTTCAAATAAGAACTCCCGAAGGAGATCAGGATCTACCTGAATAATAGAATTATATTCCTTCCAGTACACTTGTTTCCTATTTCCTTTTTCAAGGTATCCGTCCTCATCTTTTAATAAATATCCATTGCAGAATCCAAGCTGGACGCCTTTAATATTCACATTGCCCCAGGGAACTGAAGGTGGCCATATGAAGCAAATTCTTGATTTTTTATAATAGAACGGAACATTATAAGCCAGTTTCTCCCTGCATTCAGGCAATGATTCCAATATAATCTGCCGAAGAAAAACTACAATCTCTCTTTCCTCATCTGGGAGATAATCAAGAAACTCATCTATGTTCCTGAATTTGACCGGTTGAAACTTATTCATTGATAATCCCTTTTATGGATTAAGTTTAAACATTCCATCCCAATAAAGGTCGCGGGTCATATCTGACCAGTGAATAACCATATGCCTGTATTGATACGTCTGATACTGACAAAAGAGGCATAAAAGGAATATAGTGATCAGAAGTGAATTTCTTTTCAATCCGGGTGTGACTCTGTTTAATGTTATGCCAAGCAGAATTGCAAAAAGTGCAAAGAAGTCAATAAAGACCCTCTGGGAGAAACTCCCTCCGTAATACCACATGTGCCAGGAAGAAAACAGGTAAGTGATGATCATCAGGAAACCAGCAAGTGTGAAAAGCTGGTATTTATTGGTCTTCCACAAATAATAGAAACCTAAAAGACTTACAAGTAACAGGGGTGTATACAGGAACAGCCCTTTACGATAGCTGAACAGCATCTGAAAGATATGTGGTTGAAGAAAATTGAAGCCTTCACCCGGATAAGAATAGACAAAGAAACTTCCAGTTTGAATTTTGTAAATAATGGGTTGTATAGAAACGATCAGCAAGAACCCAGTAATACCCGGAATCCAGCTATGATATGCTTTTAGTAGTCTTTTCAGTCCATTTCTCAGCATTTCAGGACTATCAGCAAGGAAGGGTATGCTTATCAGAATTACTATGTTAATCGGACGGATCAAGGTAATTATTCCCAGTATGATCAATGCCCGGAAAGCCAGGATATTCTTTCCCCCTTTCAGGAAAAGTCGTGCACATAATAAGAAGCTGGTTATTAGGGTAAAAGAATAAATATGCGACATACTGAACTCTGTCAGTACGTAATAAAACAAGTTGGTGCCAAAAACAATGGCCGGAAGGGTAAGCCTAATCCATTTATCACGGATATCATAGGATTTGAGTAGTTTCCCAAGAGCTATAAGCCCGGCAAATAAGTAAAAGAGCGCTCCCAAGTGTATCCAGAGCATATAAAAATAGCTATAGCCATCGGGAGGATAATTGCTAAATAATGTAAACAGGTGGCCTATCAGGAAGAAGGGTAACATGCAGAGTGCTGTCCCTGCAAAGTATTTATTAATGGTTTTCCCTTTATATTCCCTGAGATAATTATAGAGGTAATTCGGATCATAGTATGTTTGCCTTTCAACCTGATAAAAAAAACGGAATGAGAGATCGTGGTAAATAAATACTGCTGGCAGATAGGCATAATACCCTTTTCCATCCGCTTCCATTTTGCCTGATTTATAGTCTTTCCCTAAGTTGATATTTGAAATAGCCAGGAATGTGATCAGAACGATGATCGCAGATATGATGAAGAGTCCGGATGTTCTGCGGTTTACTTCAGGAAAAGAGTTTAAAATGCGCATTCCTGCTATGGAATTATTGAAATGCTAAAATACGAATTACCCGAATGGAAAGGAACCCTTCCTAATCCAGGGCGACAAGTTTTCCTTCCCCAGTGATGGTCCCTGCTACCTGTGATGGTTTACCTTTATAGTAGATGCTTCCCAGTCCCCTGATATCATATTCAAGGTGGTTTTTACATTGATATAGCAATCGTTTGTGCCTTGATTGCTCATATAGGTATTCAATGTTTCCAATTCCAGGCAGTGAAATGGACCATAGCTACCTGCATAGATAAAATTGCTGCCACTTTTCCCGGAAATGTCGAAATCAACAGAGCCCGTATTTAATGAAAGGTGCGAAAGCCCAACATCAATACAAAGTTTTATATAACCTGAGCCGGCATAGGAAGTGATAAAGAGAGAATCTTCATGAATCGTATCCACATTGGTTACAGTTCCTGTGCTTCTGTACCCTAAGCTAAGGAAATGCGGAGCCGTCACATAAGCTGTGATTTTTTTATCATAGGACCTCACCCAGTTATACCTGTTGAGATTCCTGATTGTAAGACTGCTGTCACTGATCTTGGTCTCTATTCCCGGCAACAGGTTTTCACCTCCTTCAAGTGTAATTTTGTAGGGAGATCCCTGGATAAGTACAAGGTCGATATTATTTTCTATCTGGACATCTGTAAAGTTCTCATTCACATCCCTGTTGATGCTGATGATTTTTCCTGTACTTTTTAGAAAATCGAAAGCGTGATCCTTTTCGCAACCTTCAAAAAGTATTGTCAGCAACAGCAATGGCAGAAGACAGACAAGTCTTTTCCCGACCCATGTAAGTTGAACGCTATCGTATATCCGTTTCATTTCTTTTTCTTCAGATTGTAGTAGTAAAGTGGCAGTTTATATCCGAGTCCGAATCCAACATAATCGGCCTGGGCAAAATGAGTACGAAGGGCAAGTGTAGCGAATACCTGAGGCGTAATGTCATAGTGTAAGCCAAGTTTAAAATAGGAGATACTTGGACGAACTTTCCCGCTTACATAAAAGCCCAGGTTGAACATATATGAAAGCTTTGACATGCTCAATTGGTAGGCGGCATTAAGACCGATTCTCATTTTTTGAAATTCCCGGTCGAATTCCATTCCTTTTCTTTTCAGGAAGAAGGGGTCAGACCGATCGATAGTAAGGTCAAATCCGGCTCCTACTGCGCTTTTGAAGGAGACAGGTTTAACCACATTCCCAAACACATTGTAGATCATGAAAGTCCTGCCATATTCGCTACCCATATCTTTATAGGCAATAGTTGCGCCCAGATCCAGTGTTACAGATCTTTTGCCGTCAAATTCAAATACATAGAGTTCCGGTAACATTTTGCGGGTCAGGTAGGGGTTTGCTTTACTCAGCCTGTAAGAAAGCCCAAGATTTAAAGAAGGTATATTGATGCCATAGTTTGGGGTTTTCATGGAGCCATTTGAGAAATGCATGAGAGCCAATCCAATAGCAGCATTCATCCTGGGGCTAAACATCCATCTATATTCAAACATCAGGTTGGCGGCGGCATTCACATGTGAACCGATAGCCAGGTATTTATAGTTTTCTATGCGGTCGAATTTTTGAGTCAGGTAGGCAAGACCTAGTCCCAGCCTGAAATTGAGTTCATGCTTCTGGTCGCGGATAAGAGGGTAGTTCACATAGGGAAAAACAGCATGTGCGGAGCCAAGGAGTGGAGAATTCCCAAGGTGAGAATACCAATAGCTTACCCCGATAAAAGGATAGCTATACATCCGTTGCCAGCGATACTCCCCAAATGTCTCTTTTCCTAAATTAATTTCAAATGCAGGGAAATGGCTGTTAAAGATCTGCATTTCAAGGTGATGGTTGATAAGGAAACCGTAGTTCACCCTTCCTTCCAGTAAAAGATTTGAGCCCCTGAATTTGTGTTGACCGCTTACATTTAATTGCGTCAGTACCAATGTCAGCGTAATGAGAAAGAGATGGAAGTATTTGAGAGAATTTTTCAATGTTAAAGTAGGTTCAGTAACTGCAAAAAAAAACGGCCTTTAGAGCCTTTTATTATCCTGCAAAGGTAGGCCATTCTGATTTAAGTCGGGAAAACGCCTTCATGTAATACTAATCAAGATCATTTTTGTGCCGCCAAATAATTTTAAACCGGCTTTTCAGGACTGAATCCTTATATAATCCGATATTTGCATATTGTGAAATGATTTTCCACCGGATTCATGATAAAAGATCTTTATAAATCTATACTGACATATGCCGATGAAACTGCTTTCTTCATTGATGGGAGAGCATATTCATATCTCGAACTGAGATCGCTGGTGCAGGCAATTCAGCAGATGCTAAAGGAAAAGATGGATGGAGAGGAACGGCTGGGGATATGGGTTTATGATGATTTCCACACCTATGCCTCCATCGTGGCTTGCTTGATTTCAGGAATTGCATTTGTCCCAATAGAACCCGGACATCCTGCTGAAAGAAACAAGAGCATCATTCAACAGGCCGTATTAAGGTATATAATAAGTTCCCGGACTGATGTTCCTCTAGAAAATATTGGGGTAGAACAGAAGTTAAACGTGTTGAGTTCAAATAATGTGAGTGGCTCAGATAAGGCTCCTGACTTTATAGATAAGCCATCGGATGCTTTGGCATATATTCTATTCACTTCAGGGACAACAGGGGCACCGAAAGGGGTACCCATCAGCCGGAAGAACCTTGAGAGCTTTCTCAGGGCCATTTTTTCGAGTGATATAAAGGTTCAGAATGAGGATCGGTTCTTACAGGTATTCGACCTTACGTTTGACCTTTCAATATATTCCTACCTGGTTCCATTGATAGCCGGTGCTTCCGTTTATACCCTTCCAAGGAATGCTGTAAAATATAGTGCTGCTATTGAATTACTTGAGAAATATTCTCTTACTCAGGTGCTGACAGTCCCATCATTCCTTAGTTTTCTGAGGCCCTATTTCAAGGAAATCCATTTGCCTTTTGTAAAGCAATGGCTCTTTTGTGGTGAATCTTTGAAGAGTGATATGGTAAAAGAGTGGCAGCCCTGTTTACCAAATGCCCGGATTCTGAATGTTTATGGCCCGACGGAAGCTACCATCTTTTGCTCCTCCTACCAGGTTGACAACAAAGACGAGTTGAAGGAACATAATGGAGTGGTTTGCATAGGTAAGCCCTATGAAGAAGTTCATTTCAAAGTGCTGGACAATTCAGGTGTGGAGGTTGCTGTTGGTGCAGTGGGAGAGCTCTGTATCTCCGGTTCTCAGACTACTGCCGGTTATCTGGGAAATGACGAAAGAAACCGGAATGCATTTCTCAGCTTGCAGACCGATGGAATTGATCAGGTTTTTTACAGAACCGGTGATTTGGCATTTTGTGACCCCGCGGGTGATTTTTTCTTTGCAGGCAGATTGGATTCGCAAGTGAAGATACAGGGTTTTAGAGTAGAAATTGGCGAAATTGAGCATGCTGCTTTGTCTATTGATGGAGTTCTTGAAGCTGTTGTCGTCGTAAAGGAAGACAAAAGAGGGAATCCCGTACTTTATTTATTCCTGAGAACAGAAAAAGATGAAATAGAATCCATTTCTGCTGACTTAAAGCAGCTTTTACCTTCTTACATGCTGCCTGGAAAGGTAATCCGGTTAGAATCTTTCCCTTTGAATCTGAATGGGAAAATCGATAAAAAGGCATTATTGGGACAGTTAACATAATGATTTAGGCTATGATAATCCGCAGTGCAGTGGCTGATGATATCGAATTCCTGGTTGAAGCAATTATCCAGGCTGATATGAGTGGAAGCGGACGAAGTTCCTATGGCCGTATTTTCGGGATATCAGATGAAGTGTTAAGGAAGTGTCTCACCTCGATGTTGCTGGAAGGCTTAAATGGATTTGAGATAAGTCTTGGTAGTTTCAGGGTATGTGAAAATGAAGGGAAGCCTGTTGCAGCAGTCTCCGGATGGGTAGAAGCCCTTAATGGTGTTTCATCCGGGGTGATTAAAATGAGTGCGTTCAACTTCCTGCTCCCCAGGGGAACATTGGTTTCATCCAGGGAAAATCTTAAGGTAGCTTCTGAGATTTCATTGGAGAGAGAAGCCTCAACTTTACAGATTGAATCGGTATATACTCATCCTGAATTTAGGGGTTTAGGCATTGCCGGGAAGTTGATAGATTTCATCATTTCTGAAGAGAAATTATTGCATCCGGCATTGGAGAAAGTGCAGGTACAACTGATGAAAGAAAATCATTCCGCCTTGAACGCCTACCTCAAATTGGGTTTTCAGGTCAGCCATGAAATAACCTCCGGGAATGTTTACATTTGTGAAATACTGCCCGGCAGGACAAAAGTATTGATGGAAAAAAGATTGAGCAATGACTGATATTAAAAATGAATTGACCTTGATAATGAGGCGGGTCCTGAAGCAGGAAAATCTTAGCCTTAAAGAAGATTTTACTGACAGGGATATCGAGGGTTGGGATTCTATGGCACAGGTTGAATTGATTGCCGAAATAGAAGAGCATTTCAATATTGAATTTTCATTAAAGGATCTTCCCAGGTTGAATTCTGTTAAAAACATCATTCAGCTGATAGTACAATAACTTTTTTAAACCTTACACCGAGCAACTAAAAACGGCCTACAATGGTGGGCATGATGTTCAATTGCATCTTCATCCTCATTGGCTGACAAGCAAATTCGAAAATCAAACTTTTGTTCCATCAAGGGATTACAAATTGGCTGATTTTATAGGGCATAGCATCTATCCGACCGATAAAATTGTAAAAACCGGGTGTGATTTATTGAATGAGATATTGTTAACGGATCATCCTGAGTATAAATGCCTGGCATTCAGGGCGGGAGGGTATAACCTTGAAGGGGATACCTCTAAAATAGTAAACAGCCTTCTGAATCATGGAATTCAATATGAGAGTTCCATTATCAAAGGATATTATTTCAGATCAGGTTTATCCGAAATAGACTTCCGCAGGATGCCGGCACAACCCAATTGGTTTATAGGTAATGATGGCAGATTGGATTTTCCTTCTGCAGCCGGACTTTTGGAAGTTCCTATTGCAAGTATCCCTAAAACCCCATTCGAAGTACCAACCAGATTTAAGCTCAAAAAGCTTGCCCACCAGGCACCCAGGGATCATGGGAACCAGATTCATGAAGGTAATCCTACTGATCTGGTATCGAGGATTAAAATGCTTTTTTCAGCGCGGATGTTATCCTTTGATAATTATACACTTGATGTAGCATATCTTTTAAAAATCCTGGAATACAACGTCAGGAAATACCGGGAATATGAATCCGTGATACTCAGTGTGAGTGGTCATCCAAAGAGTATGGGTGATTATTCATTTAAGCTGATGCGGGATTTTGTGCAGCAGACCAGGAAATTATATCCGGGAGTTGAGTTTACAACTTTCCAAAAACTTGCAAACCCGCTAAGTCCCGGTTCGAAATGAAATTAAAGAAGATCATATTCAAGGTTTTGCCGCTGCATCTCTTTATTAAGCTGCGATCGGGATACAGGTCCTTTTTAAAGTCTGTTTACAGGCCACTTTCAGAAGATGAGTTCAGCAAAATCCTTACAGATCAATTGGGTATTGGGAAGGGATCGGTCGTTTTCATCCACAGTTCTATTGATAACCTGAACATTCGGTTTGATGTCATCAAGTTGCTTGATATTCTCATTTCAACTGTAGGAGAGAATGGGACACTCCTATTTCCGGCCTGGCACTTTAATTACAGGGCCGAGGATTACCTTCGGAAGAAGTTGGTTTTTGATGTCCGCAGATCACCGTCTGTTATGGGGTTGCTCTCAGAAGCCGCCCGAAGGCATCCCGATTCCATAAGAAGCATTCATCCCATTAATTCGATTGTAGCTTTGGGGAAAAATGCCGCTGAGCTTACAGAAATGCATGGGACTTCTATTTACCCTTGTGATGAAACAAGCCCTTATTACAAGCTTATGAAATATGAAGGCAAGATCATCGGAATAGGGGTGGATACCAATTTTCTTTCCTTTGTGCATTGTCCGGAGGATATTTTAAAAGAGAAGTTTCCAGTCAAAACCCGTTTGGATGAAGTGTTTGATGCCACTGTTAAAACTCCGGACGGACAATTTCAGGTTGTCAGAACCCTGGCGTCGCATCCCCAAATAAAAAATAATGATATAACAGCCTTTGTTCATCAATATATTGATCCTTCAATCTGCAGGAATCTTAATTTCCGTGGGAACAGGTTTTTTACAGCCAGATCCGTTGCTTTATTTGATGAGATGATCAGACTTGCAAAGGAAAACAAGACGATATATAGTGACAAGGCCAGTTTCAGGAATTTTCCTGAGCATAAAACATAGTAACCGGATTATGGATAAAAGAATCAGTGAATTTCAGCGCTTGCTGGATATAATGGATGAACTCAGGGCAAAATGTCCATGGGATAAGGAACAGACTTTCGAGAGCTTACGGCATCTGACTATAGAAGAGACTTATGAGTTATCTGATGCAATCCTGGAGAAAGACCTGGATGAAATCAGGAAGGAATTGGGAGACCTGATGCTTCATATTGTTTTCTATGCTAAGCTGGGTGAAGAATCTGGTAAGTTTGATATTTCAGGGGTACTGGAAGGAATCAATGAAAAATTGATCCGCCGTCATCCGCATATCTTTGGTGATGTAAAAGTTGAGAATGCCACCGATGTAAAGGACAATTGGGAGAGGATCAAGCTGGAAGAAGGGCGGACTTCAGTATTGGAGGGAGTGCCTATGTCGTTGCCTGCCATGGTGAAGGCCTACAGGATACAGGATAAGGCCAGAGGTGTCGGTTTCGACTGGGACAATGTTGGGCAGGTATGGGCAAAGGTAGAAGAAGAGATTGGTGAGTTAAAATATGAATTAGCCAACGAGAACACCCCCGAAAGGAGGGAAGATGAATTTGGAGACCTATTGTTTGCACTTATCAATTATTCCCGATTCATTGATGTGAACCCTGAAACGGCCCTGGAAAGGACTAACCGGAAATTCATCCGAAGATTTAAATACCTGGAAATAGAAGCCGCAAAAATGGGTAAGAAACTTCATGATATGACATTATCTGAGATGGATGAGATCTGGAATAAGGCAAAGGAACTGGAATAGAATCCAATTAGGAGGAAGCCATTTACTGCAGCTATGCAGTCAATAAAGCTATGAATCTGAATTAAATAGAAATCTCCTTGAAATACACCTGGTTCCTGATTCTTCTTTGTTTATGGAAAGCCACTCCTGTCCATTCACAGGATTATCCTTATCCAAGACTTAATGGATCCTTTATCATTTCAGGATTCCGGGATAGCAGGGATCTTATGCTTTCTCCAATTCACTGGAAAGGAAAGCAATGGATAGGTTTAGGTGTAGTTGCAGGTGCAGGTTTTCTTACTTACTCAAATGATCGTGTCATCAGGGATTTTTTCCAATCACATCAGGACAAAACAACAACAGATATTGCCCGGTATGGTTTAGAGCCCTGGGGTTCAGGGATTTATTCAGTCCCTTTCCTGGGTGGGATGTACCTTATCGGCAGGATCTCTGCAAATGATCGTACTTCAGCAACCGCATTAACTGCAGGGAAAGCAGCAGTGATCACATCAGTTTTGGTGCAAGTGACCAAACAACTGACACACCGGCATCGTCCTTTCCAGGATGATCCTGCATCGCCCAATAACTGGGATGGACCTATCAGCGACTGGCATTATAATAGTTTTCCTTCAGGACATTCTGCCTTCACATTTGCGATTGCTTCTGTTATCGCATCTGAATATAAAAGCACAACCTGGGTTCCTGTGTTGTGTTATTCCATTGCAACGGCAACAGCGTTGTCAAGGATTTACCAGGACCGGCATTGGGCTTCGGATGTACTTATTGGATCAGCGGTCGGTTATTTCAGTGGCCATTTTCTGTGGAAGTTGAATAGGAAGATCAATGTAATTCCGGTGGGTGGAAAGTCGGTAGTTGGAGTTTCCGTATCAATACCCATTTGTAATTGAGGTATTATTGTCAACATCATTTATTGTTTGAAATTTACTCTGGAAAAATCAATCATTAATTTACAATCAGATGCGTATAGGTTTATTTGTTTTTATCCTATTATTTTCAGGTCAGTCAATGCTTTTGAAGGCGCAGATTGGGCATAAATCCATTTATCTGAATGGTAATCTGAGTTTTTATAAAACTTCTAGTCTCGATGCATCCAATTATAGCAGGATAACTACTCATGGATTTTCTGTCATACCAGTAGGAGGAACCATGGTAAAGAGAAATATTCTGATGGGGTTTGGCATTGGATATCTGCAGGAAAAGAATAATGGAATATCCTCCACGATTTTGCCGGGTGCCGGCCAGACATCCTATGTAGACTATGAAACACTTACCAGGAACGTTTCGGCATTGGTATTTCTGAAATACCTTAGACCTGTTTCAAACCAGTTATATCTTTCGGGAAGGGTAGTGTATTCCTATGGTTTTCAACACACTGCGATCACACAATATGGAACTTCCACCCTGGATTATCAGTTTTCGAAAGTTTTTAATGGAACCAAGGTATCCTATCTGAAGTTTTCTCCAGAGATCATGTATTTCCTTACAAAGAAATTAGGGGTTGAGGTTGATTTCGGAGGGTTAAACCTGAGTTGGGCCAGTCAGAATGTATTTGGATTTACCGATGGACAATTTGAGTATAGTTTAAGCCTGAATCCTTCCCAATGGGAATTCGGTATTTTCTTCATATTAGGAGGCAAACAAAAGGAAACAGCTAATTGATCAGGAGCAACTTTTAAGTAGTCTGTTTACTGGTTCAAAAAAAAAGACCGCCCGTTAGAGCAGTCTTCTTTTTGATCATAAATAGATCTTAGTGTTTGCTTAGGTAAGAGGCAACACCTTCAGCATCTGCTTTCATGCCTTCGTCACCTTTTTTCCAGTTAGCCGGGCACACTTCACCGTTTTCTTCATTGAACTGAAGAGCATCCACCATGCGAAGAGCTTCATCAACGCTACGTCCAAGTGGAAGATCATTTACAACCTGGTGACGTACGATTCCCTGCTTGTCGATTAGGAATAGTCCACGATAAGCTACAGGATCTCCGGAGAATTCAACATAATCATCATCTTCATTGTATTCCCATTCACCAGCCAGAACATCATAATTCTCAGCAATAGTCTTTGAGAGGTCAGCAACTATAGGGAAGGTAACACCTTTGATACCACCATTTTTCTTTTCTGTGTTGAGCCATGCCCAATGTGAGAATTTACTGTCAACAGAACATCCAACAACTACGGTATTCCGTTTTTCAAATTCAGCTAGTTTATCCTGGAAAGCAATAATTTCGGTTGGACAAACAAATGTGAAATCCAGAGGATAGAAGAAGAATACAACATGCTTCTTGCCAATATACTGTGCAAGAGAGAATTTTTCAACGAATTCACCGCCGTTGACAACGGCTTCAGCTTCAAAAAGAGGGGCTTTTTTGCCTACTAAAACTGCCATTTTTTATTTGATTTGGTTTATAAATTATTTTTTGCAAATATACTTCAAATTTTCTTGATGTAATTCTGTATTATATAACTGTTTATATACCACTCTTGTTCAGATTTTATTAATAATTTCAGGCAGGATTACAATAAATGTTTATTTTTGAAATATCATATGTATGAACATATGAACAAAAATATTCCGGGAATCAGCTATCGCTCTGATTTCTTGTATTGACAGATCATACAGGACGGGATATTTTTCCAGGTATTAATACTTAGCATCAGCAAATATGAAAAACACAGTACTTGCATTCTTATTTATTTTCATCTCCTTACAAGCCTGGTCCCAGGTTGAAGTTCCGGTATTTGGAAAGATCAGTTACCTGAAAGGATATACCAGGGAAATCAAGGGTGAGAATATCACCTATTTCTCAGCCTTGCCTGAATTTGCCAGCATGGCTTTACTTACCAGGTGTACTGATGGTAAGTATGATATTGAATGGGAAACGGAAACTGTCCCGTTGAATTATTCGGGCAAATATGTATACTTTGCCTGGGTGGCAGCCCATTCGAAGAATACAAGCAAAGGTGACAGGAAATTCGACCTTTATGTAAATGAACAAAAATCTTTGACTTTTGAGACGTATAAGGCGAAATCCACTCCATTCTGGACCTTTTCAGGTGCCGGGGAATCAGCCGTAGTATTTGAATGGAAAACAGATGACGGGGCAGGTGATTCTCATGGTTACATGTATTTAAAGGTGCCGGTTTCATCCATAGAAAAAGGGAAACCTGTAAAGCTGAAAATTGTCGGACAGGCGCAGGATAGCAGGGATTGGTATATGACTTTCAAATATGAATTTGAGGAAAAGGTGACCATTAATCCTGTATCACTGGTAACAAATGATGAAATGCAGCCTATGCAGGTAATGGCAACCCATTTTGGTAAAGATACTCCGATTACCTTGTTAGTTGATGGTGATCAGAAGTATCGATTTACCCTTAAATCAGGCCTCAATACATTTGAGATTTTCCATAAAGTGGTCGATACGGTTACCAGGATAAAAGTGGAGGTTATCATTCCCGGTCAGAAGGCCCGATCATTTGATGTTGATTTAAAGCCATTGAAATTCAGGGAGATACACCTTATTCATCATGCTCATTATGATGTTGGATACTCACATTTGCAGGAAGAGGTCATTGATATCCATAACAAGAATATAGCCAATGCTTTGCGTTATATTGACCAAACCCGGGACCTTCCAACAGAGGCTCAATACAAATGGAATATTGAGACCACGCTGGCCATTGAGAACTTTCTGAAAATTGCCTCTCCTGATCAGAAAAGCAAACTGGTTCAGGCGATACGGAATGGGAAAATTGGGATAGGTGGCTTATATGCGAATATCATGACCGGGATTTGTCAGCCTGAAGAGTTATTCCAGTTTACTTCCTATGCTCAGGAACTTGAAAAAGCGTGGGGGATAAGGATTCCTGCCGTGATGATAGGAGACATCCCCGGCCTTACATGGGCCAGCATTGCAGCATTATGTGAATCAGGCATCCGTTATTTTTCCAACGGGCCCAATTTTGTTGGAGCTTATCCTTACGAAGGCGACCGGGTAGGTAACTCCAATATCAATTGGAAAGACAGGCCATTCTGGTGGGTTACACCTGATGGGACTGAGAAGATGCTCTTCTGGATGGCAGGAAAGGGATATTCCTCCTGGCATGGTTTCAAAGCCGGGGATATTGCAACACCCAGGGGCAAAAAACGGATTTCAGCCTATATGGATGAATTGGATCAATCCGGTTATCCTTATGAAATGGTCCAATGGAGATATAATATTGTAGCTGACAATGGTCCCACCGACAGCCTGATATCGAATTTTGTGCTGGACTGGAACCATAAATACAAATCACCTAAAATGGTTTTAAATACAGTGGATGCCATGTTTTCAGCCTTTGAAAAACGATATGGTGATCAATTACCAGTGTTTTCAGGTGATATGAGCCCCTACTGGGAAGATGGCGCCTACTCCTCTGCTGCTGAAATGGCTATGAACCGCCTGAATAGCGAAAAGCTTACCTCCCTCAGCACATTATATTCCCTGGCAGATCCTGAGGCTTACCCTACTGATTTGGTTACCCAAGCCTGGAAGAAGATATTGTTATGGGATGAACATACCTGGGGAGCTTATAATAGTATTTCAGACCCGGACTTACCCTTTGTACTGTCACAATGGAACTACAAAAAGCAATATGCAACTGATGCTGATGTGCTGATCAGGCAGATTGAAGAACCGTTGCTTCGCGGAGGTAAAACCCTGCCCGGGTTTGTGGATGTTTACAATACACTTTCCTGGCAGCGAAAGGATGTAATCTACCTGGACAAGGAGGTTTCGATACTGTTGAAGGAAGTACGGGATGAAAACGGTTCTTTACTGACTTCTCAAAGACTTTCGGATGGGAGGGTAGCTGTTCAGCTAACGGTGCCACCAATGTCTTCGTCACGATTAAAACTGATTCGCAGTGATCAGGCAGTTGAACTTGAATGGCCTGAAGTGGCAACGGATACATTGAAAAATGAAAATCTGGAGATAGAATTTAGTCCTGAAACCGGAAGTATCAAACAGCTTAAGTACTTACCATTAAGCTGGCAATTTGTTGATACACTTCTTTATACCGGGTTGAATGAGTACCTGTATGTACCTGGGAAGGATCCCGGAAAGGCTGTTACTAATGCGACTCCAACCGCGGTGATCAGTGAGAATGGCCCGGTGCTGACCTCGGTAATCATTAAGGGAGAGGCTGAAGGTACCCATTCACTGAGCCGTGAAGTAATTCTTTTTAGGGATCTCAATCGGGTTGAAATCAGGAATACAGTGGATAAAAAAGCCATCAGGGAAAAAGAATCCGTTCACTTTGCTTTTCCGTTTAATATTCCCGATGCCACAGAGCGATTCAATACCGGCTGGGGTGGGATTTTTCAACCGGGTGTGGATCAATTGGCAGGATCCAACCAGGATTATTATTCAGTGCAGCATTGGTGCGATGTTTCCAATCAGAGTTATGGGATAACCTTACTACTGAAAGAGGCTTGCCTGATTGAACCCGGTAAAATGCTTGATGAACAGCCCGGTAAATATGGAGTCAAAACATGGAAAACCAAACCTGATTTGAACCCGACATTGTTTTCCTATGTGATGAATAATTACTGGCATACCAATTACAAAGCAGATCAGGAAGGGCCTGTGACTTTTACCTATGCATTAATACCTCATGGATTATTCAACCTTGGAGAAACACAGCGCAATGGGCTTGCTTTCAATCAACCTCTCCTGGTGCTGCCTGCTGTTGGTGAACAAAAGAAATTGCCATTGTTTACACTGTCTAATCCAAATGTAATCGCAACTTTAGTAGAGCCTACTCAGGAAGGATTCAGAATCAGGTTATTCAATGCAGGAGGAGTCCCCGGGGTTTGTAAGATGGAATGGAATGCCTTTAAACCTTCCGGAATGGTAATAAAAACTCATGCTGATCAGTCCATTGAACTGAAAGCAGGTGAATCAATTGAGTTTCCCGAATTTGGAATTGTGGAAGTGGAGGTGAGAAAGTAATACTGATTATTTTTCCGGGATCCGGATATTCTTACTCAGCAATTCCCTTGAATCAGCAACAAATGTTTTCAGGGAAGCACTACTTTCCTTATCCAGCATAACGGAATCGTTTTCAAATGATTTAGCCGGTAAGATGTAATACTGCCGTTTGCCATTTCTCAAGGGATTGAAGACCCAGCTTAATTGGTAATCCGCTTGTTTAATCGTGGTGTTGCCATTGATTTTTTGTAATGTTATTCCCACCATTGCACCTCCATCAGTATATCTTTTCCGTTGGTTGGATACATAATTCCCTAATGACCATACTACCAGCTTTTCTTTACTGACGCTGTCGGCATAATGCCATTCCATGGGTTGTATTACATGGGGATGAGATCCAATGATGATATCAGCTCCCAGCTTAAAACAATATTCCGCAATTTCTTTCTGGAAGGCATTGGGCTCACGCTGGTATTCTTCTCCCCAATGGATAAAGATGATCGTTTTGTCGGGGATTGAATCATGAGCTGCTTCCAGGTCTTTTTTGATCCTTTCTTTTTCTATCAGACTTACCACTGTCCCTTCCGGCACGGGGATACCATTTGTTCCATAGGTATAGTTCAGGAAAGCCAGGGTTATGCCATTTTTGCGGACAATCTTTGGATTTTGAGTTAAATAATCTTTCTCATTTTTATAGGTTCCGAAATGCGCTAATCCCAGGCTATCGAGCATTACTGCCGTTCTCTTTACACCTGTGAGTCCACGGTCACAGCAATGATTATTCGCTGTTCCTACCAGGTCGATGCCGGCATTTAGCATTCCAACGACCAATTCATCGGGAGAACTAAAAGCAGGATAGCCACTGAAAGGTTTTCCTGCCAGTGTAGTTTCCAGGTTGGCAATAGCCAGGTCATAACCCTGGATTAAGGGTGAAATGTATTTGAAGCAGGAATCATAGATGTACATGTTCAAACTATCATTCCAGGCTGCTTCAACCTGGGGCATATGTTGCATGATGTCACCCATGAAAAGGAGAGAAACTTCCTGTTTCGGGGGATGTAAAGGGATCAGTTGATCCTCCGATATGCTGGATGGATTTGAGAAAAAAAGAAAAGAAATGAAAGAATAAAGGAAGACAGGACTTAAAGTGAAGAAAACGAATATTTTACCGGCCTTCTTCTTGCTGAAGTCAAGAGCGGTCTGCACTTTGTATGCGACAATTGAAAAGGAAGGTCTTAACATAGCCCGTTGTTGTACTGAATCTATAATTTGAAAAACAGGCTGATTCTTCCCCACTTGTGAATCATTCCTCCCTTGTATTCCGGGCTGAGGAAATGTTGTGCCAATTCGAGGCCGGAATCTTTATACCTGAGTTGCAATCCTGTTTCAACAGTAGCTACCCATCGGGAGATATCACCAGGTGCGAGGGTAAAAATGTTTTCCTTATTGAATATTCCTCCCTGCAATGTTGCATCATATCCCACAAAACTCCCTTTGGTTTCGAAATACCAGGAGTACTGCCAGTTCCCTTGTTTTTTTCCGACAGACGGGAAATAAGGAGAAATCTGCTGGCCTGCAGCTATTCTAATCCCTGTTGATGCTTGTGTATAAAGACTTCCTGCCTTAGCGGATACACTGCCTGACAGCTGGAAATGATCCTTATCAATCAACGTTTTCTCTACATTGATATTATAATTAACAATGGCATCTGTCCTGATTTGAGTTTCCCATCCAAGAGGTTTATCATTTGTTGGGAAGGTCTTATGAACCAAAGTCTGCATATATGAACCAGGAGAATATGGGCCCGTGAATCCCAGGTCTAATTCCGAAGTTATCCTTAACAGTCGGGAGGGGTCTGAAATGGTTCTGCTATATCCAAGATAAAGGTAAGATGCATAAGGCCTGTCATTATGCAATGCCGGTGCAATACGAGTATCTGTTGGGGTGTACATATTTTGTACCAGCTTGAGAGAACTGGCACTGTAAGCAGAATTCCTGTATGGAATCATCAGACTTGAAAGCCGTAAATTCCTGATCCAGGGTGCTTGAAGTGAAATGGTGACTCCATTGGTAAAATACCTGTCAGTATTCAGAAAAGTGATGATATCATTTTCAAAGGTAACTTCCAGCAGGGTTCTGGAATCATAGCGGTTTTCTATAAAAGTAATGCCGGGGAAAGTCCTGGTTTTCAATGATGAGGAATCATTATCAGCCCGGTAAATAACAACTTTTTTGGGTTTTTCAGAAGGGATAGGTTTATTTATTCTTACTTCTGAAACTTTGGAAGAATCGGGACTTAAAACTGCATGAAATCCTACAGGTGGAAAGTTCCTGATTGATGGTTGGAATTGACTGTTTTCGGAGAAATACAGAGATGCAGCACTGCTAAGATCTTTATAGTTACAGGGGAAAGGGTCCTTAACTGCGTTAAAGAGGATGAGGTCGTATTTTGCCGGCAGTGTTTTTATATCCAGGCTTATGATGTCACCATTTTGCTTGATGAATTCCAGTTTTTTATCTTCTGATGTAATCACCGGGATCCGGAAAGGGGTAAGGATCTTTTCAATAGCATTTTTTTCCTTGCCTGAAATGATGCCTTTCTCATCAATATTTTGACCTAGAAAAATAGCAGCCGGCTGATCAATTACCTGTGATTCAGATTCATTCTTCTGAAATAATAATTTACTGGCCGGTTGTTTTGAATCACAACCGCCAAGAAACAATAATAGAATCCCTATGAAGAGTAACTGTTTCAAATTATCTGTTAATCCGGAATAACCTACAAAGGTAAGTAAAAGGGGCAAAGAATTTTTGGCTATTTTGCTGAAGGTTATTCTCCGTTAAACAGAAGGTTGTTTAACATGAAGCGCAGATAGAAACCGGCACCGGGGCGATATTTGTTATATCCGTCGAGTTGGGTACTGATAAAATGAGCATTAAAGCCTGGTTCAAAACCTACATCCCCGAACATGAAGGAAGCACCAGCACTGAAATAAAGGCCCCAGCCAATTCCTCCCTGCTTCATATTGAACGTCTGGGAATTTGGACCAATGTATACCCCATTCAGATAATTATTGATGATACTGTATTCTTTCTCTTCAACAAAGAAGGAGGATTTGATCACGGTTGTATTATTCACATTCAACCCTCCAATCACAAAATAACCAAACCGGTCGGATACAGGGAAATTTCTTTTCAGCCCGATATCGAAATAGACCCGTTCTTCCACACCCCTGATCGGACAAAGTGTGTGGTCAGGAAAAGATGTAAAGGGTTTTGGGATGGTGAAAATCAATGCATCCTGGGTAGTGAGTTTCATGTAATTGAAATTGAAATACAGTGCATAGGTGCTATTGAATGAGTACTGGCCGTATATCCCCGGCATCATTGCAATTTTATAACGCATATTCGTGGGCCATCCGTCTGTATCAATAAAAATAGTGTCAATCGCATCTAACCTGTTGAAAATGGAATCATAGAAAACCCTGTTACTCATAACCCATTGAGTATTGTTCAAATTACCAATGGTTCCGTTATAGTAATTGGCGGAGTGTTTCGAAGGGACATAGACTCCGAAATTGATTCCAAATTCGAAACCACCTTCATCCCTGGAAGATTCCTGTGAAAAAATGAAGAGCGGACACAAGAAAAAAGTGAGTACAAAAAGAGCAAAAAACCGTTTCATAGAGCAGCAACTTTATACAAAGATAGGAGAATCTTTATAAAGCGATAAAGAGAATCAGGGCAACGGCAGCAATGATTCCCAGGATCAGGAAGACTTTTTTTTCATAAGCCAGCTGCTGGTTGCAGGCTTCAATCTTTTTTCGGGCTTTTTCTGACCGGTTATCCTGTTCCAATGCCCGTTCATACCAGGTTCTTGCCGACCGGAAGATTTCTATTTTATAAAAATCGTCTCCCCGCAACATGAAATCCCTGAACTTTGATTCTTCAGGACTTAAGTTAACTTCAGCTTCATGATGTGCCATGGTTATCGAATTGATTCTTACAAATATAACACTAAACTCATCGAACTCTGAGTATTCTTTCAGGATGAATGATCATTCCAATGAGTTTTTTATCTTTATCTGATCCTTTTTATTGAGTGAGTACCCCATCTAAAGTTTAAATAGTTGTATTTCTTATTCGAAATCTTCATTAAAATTTGGCAGGTATAAAATTAAACCTTTAAAATCAGAATTATATGCCAATCAGGATGACCAAAGACAGGGGCATGTCCTCTTCAGATAATTTCCCCGGATCAGGGGGAGGCGGACGATTACCTGGCGGAATGAATGCCGGTTGCCTGGCAGCATTGTTACCATTACTCTTTAGAAATCCCAAGCTTTTAATTGTGGTATTGATCATTGGTGGGTTATTCTATTTTATTGGTGGACAAAAGAGCTGCGGAATAATGAACCAGGGATTGGGAGGTGATGGATTTTCGATGGGAGGGATGCTGGACGAAAGGATGTATGATAAAGCTGAGGTGTATGAACCCCTGGCTGATAATATTAACAATCCATTGCCTGAAAGAGTCAGCCTTGAGCAGTATTGCCCGGTTCGCCGCAACCAGGGGGCACAGGGTTCCTGCGTGGCCTGGGCCAGTGCTTATGGTGCACGCTCTATCCTGAAAGCCAGGGAGTCGGGGCAGAATCCCGACGAGGTAGCCTTCAGCCCTTCGTTTCTTTATAACCAGATTGGACTCGAGGGTTGCCAGGGAAGTTATATCATAAGAGCCATGGAGAATATGGCACAGGTTGGTGCTGTGCCTTTTGACCGTTTTCCTTATGATGAACAGGATTGCAGCAAGCAGCCCGCGCAGGAAGATTTTCAACTTGCCAGCCAGTTCCGCACCAAGGGATTTAACCGTTTATCCCGGGGTGGAGAGGATTATAAAACTGATCTGCTGGCCATCAAGCAAAATCTGGCCCAAAATGCCCCCGTAGTTATTGGGATGATGGTAGGAGGCAGTTTCATGCAAGATATGGTAAATAAAAAAGTATGGATTCCGCAATCATCAGATTATGAAATGAATGGTTTCGGTGGCCATGCCATGTGTGTGATTGGATATGATGATTTCCTTGAAGGAGGAGCCTTCCAGATCATGAACAGCTGGGGACAGGAATGGGGAGAACAGGGCATAGCCTGGGTCAGGTACAGGGATTTCGATCATTTTGTGAAAGAAGCCTATGGACTATATCCCATGGGTACTACAGGGCAACAACCTGGTGATATGCTTACTGCTGAAATTGGACTGGTGTTGAATATTGCTGACCAAAACCAAACTGAAATTATTCCCTTGGAGTATCGGTCAGAGAATGTATATTCAACCAGGAATGCTTTATCGGAGGATAGCAGGTTTAAACTCCAGGTTACTAATAATATGGAGTGTTATACCTATGTTTTCGGACAGGAAACCGATGGTTCCTCTTATGTGTTATTTCCTTATACACCTAAGCATTCACCCTATTGTGGGATCACCGGGACAAGACTGTTCCCGAAGGATTACTCCATGCAACCTGATAGTATAGGGAAGAAGGACCTGATGGCGATTGTAATGACAAAAGCCCCGATCGATTATAAGAAACTCAACAAGAAAATCAGCAACAGCCGCAAATTGTCCTATACTGCGAAGATAAAAGAAGCTTTAGGCGACCAGATACAAGATGAAATCAAGTTTACGGATCAGAAAGGCATGGTTGCTTTCTCTACTTCTTTGACCGGACAAAAAGCTGTGATGGTGATTGTGGAAGTCAATAAGAAGTAAACCAGCCTTTTAATCAGTGAGAAGGACCTTCTGTACCCTAATATTCCCGGCAGGATTTATGCACCGCAAAATATAAATTCCATTGTTCAGGTTCCCTGGCAGATTGATCATAGTATTGCCTTTAACCTTCTGATTGAACATATTCCTTCCATTCATATCTGTCAGGGTAACCTGGTAATTCAGGCTCTCCTGAAGTCCAATGAGTCGGAGTGGGGCACTTTTTGAAACAGGGTTCAAGGCAAGGATGCTTGATTCAGGTTTCTCATAAATTCCAAAAACCTCGTGACTGGAGAAATAGGTTTCTTCAGAGATTGAATTTCTCCAATCATTCAAATGTGGTTGCCACTTTTTGGTCAATAAGTTTACAAGGTTTCCTGAATTATAGGTATAGGAAAGAAGGTTGGAATTCACCCAGGCAGCATTTGACCACAATTGCTGTGTATCCGTTTCCAGTTTGCCATCAGCATTATAGCTGTATTCATTTTTGGAAGCGTTTTCCCAGGCTGATAAGGCTTGAAGATATTTTTCGATGATAGTTCTTGAAAGTTTACCGGAGGAATAAGTTAATGTACTTCGGGTATAATTCAACCATGAAAGAGAAATGGGATCCCACTGCTCATATAATTCATTGGATGGTAATGAGTTTGCATAGGTATGGGTGGTACGGCTCCGGTTTTCCCAGGTACTCAGATTGCCATTCCAGGCCTGGAGAAGATCTATATTTACTAATCCGCTTCCAGTATAAGTAAAAGATTGCTTTTCGCTGAATGTCCACTGAAATTCACCGGCATTCCATGTACTCATGATGATATTTGTAAGTACATTGAGTGTATCGTATGAATAATCGAATTTAAGTGCATTTTTCCAGCTATTCAGTTGATTATCCCATTGTTGAGATACAACTTTCCTAAGCTGTAATCCTATATAAACGAGTGTATCATTCGAATAATTCTTCCAGAACCCGTTTTTATCCTTGGAGAGTTTCATCCGCTGAATCATCATACCGCCGGAGTCATAGGAAATAAAGGTCCTCTGGGCTAGCTGAAAACTCAATTCGGTGGTATCATAATTACTTATGTGAATCGAATCAGACAAGGATGCAGATTCATGGGTGCTTTTCAGGATATTGCCTCCATAATCTGACCAAAGCGATTCTGACGATATTCCAAATATGGATTGACCAGGTACCTGGCTATTTGATGTTTGAGCAAAAGAGGTCAGGGTTATGAAAAGAAAGACCAGGCTTCCGTATATTTTATATTGATTCATGAGGGTTAGTTTTGAGTTAGGATATAGAGTAATTGCCAGAAATTCTTTCAGGAATCGTGATGATGAGATATAATATGATCATCGATGCCACAAAAAGGGTTGATTGTTGCAATAGTTATGGGTTGCATCAATGATACCTTATTGGAGACTCCTTCACAAATGGAATTGAATGACTAATTCAATCCACGTCGATCGATAAGAGGCTGGACTTGAGGATCTTTTCCCCCGGTAAACTGTCTGTATAATTTCATAGCATCTTCAGTTCCACCTTTTTCTAAGATATTCTTTCTGAAACTATCAGCAGTTGCCTTGTCAAAAACGCCGTATTTCCTGAAGTAGGAATAAGCATCAGCATCAAGCACTTCAGCCCAGATATAAGCATAATAGCCGGCAGAATAACCTCCTGCAAATACATGCTGGAAGAAAGTGCTTTTATATCGTGCGGGTATTGCATCGATGAGTCCAAGTTTATCCATCTCTACTTGTTCAAACAACTGAGGTTCGATGTTGTTTTGGAATTCCAGGCTGTGGTATTTCATATCCAGTAATGCAGCGGCCAGGTATTCAGTGGTAACAAAGCCCATATTAAACTTTTCAGCATTTTTCATTTTTGTTACCAATGATGCCGGTATCACTTCTCCTGTCTTGTAATGTTTTGCATATACTTTCAGGAGTTCAGGTTCATTAGCCCAATTCTCCATTATTTGTGAAGGCAGTTCAACAAAATCACGGGGAACAGCTGTCCCTGAAAGGCTGGCATAGGTGCAACGGGTAAGCATTCCATGTAAAGCATGGCCGAATTCATGGAAGAATGTCGAAACTTCTTCCCAGGTCAGCAAAGTGGTTTCCCCTTCTGCAGGGGCAGGGTAATTGAAATTGATAGAGATGATGGGCCGGACATCTTTCCCATTCACTTTTTTCTGGTCGCGGTAGTTATTCATCCAGGCTCCTGAACGTTTGGCCGTTCCGGCATAGTAGTCAACATAAAGTATCCCTGCCAGCATCCCATTAGCTTCATATACTTCATAAGTTTCCACTTTATTATTGTAAACAGGAAGATCGGTCCTCTTTTTGAAAGTTAGTCCAAAGAGCTTACCTGAAGCATAGAACACGCCTTTTCTGACACTATCTACCGGGAAATAGGGTTTCATCTCTTCTTCATTGAGATCATACCTTGCAAGACGGATTTTCTCTGTATAATAGAACCAGTCCCAGGGTTGAACCTTAAAACTGCCACCTTCCCTGATGATCATCTCCTGTATATCGGATTCTTCCTGTTTCGCCATAGCAAGGGCAGGTTTCCATAACTGGCTCAGCAATTTATCAACATTAGAAGGTGTTTTAGCCATATTGTCGTCCAAAACATAGGATGCATAATCAGGAAATCCCATCAGTTTAGCTTTCTCCGCCCTTAAGGCTACGATTTCAGCAATCACGGGATTATTATCATATTTTCCCCCATTGCAACGGTTGAGGTAGTATTCATATAATTGTTTCCGCAATACCCTGTTATCGGCATAAGTGATAAAAGGCATAACCGTAGTTTTACTGAGTCCAAAAGCCCATTTATTCTCAAGGCCTTTCTTCTTTGCAAAAGAAGAGGCTGATTCTACCAATACGGCAGGCAGTCCTGAAAGATCCGATTCTTTTTCAATGGTCATATAATAGCCATTGGTTGCCTTAAGGAGATTTTCGCCAAATTGAACATTTAATACGGATATTTTTGAATTGATCTCCTTCATCCTCGATTTTTTGGCTTCAGGCAACAGAGCCCCATTTCTTACAAAGCGTTTATAGGTTTCTTCCAGCAGTTTGGCTTGTTCACCTTGCAATTTCAGTGAGGCACGCTTCTCATAAACAGCCTTTACGCGGGTAAAGAGAAGGTCATTCATATAGATACCATCGTAATGCTCTGAGAGGAGGGGAGAAGATTCCTTATCAACTTCCTGTATTCCATCTGAGGTATTGGAGGAGGTATAAACTCCCAATATAGTGATGACGCGATAAAGTGACTGCCCTGAATTTTCCAGCGCTTCTATGGTGTTAGCAAAAGTCGGGGCTTGCTTGTTTTGAATAATTTGTTGGATTTCAGTAGTATGGGTCTTAATGCCTTCATTGATGGCAGGCATAAAATGTTCTGTTTTGATCAAATTGAATGGAGGAACTTCATGGGGAGTGCTCCACTGTTTTACCAGGAAAGGGTTTTGAGCAAATGATGCGACAAACATAAGTGTTAAGGTAATTAAGCTGATCGTTGACTTCATAATGGATTGGTTTGATTTGAGAGGTAAAGATATACCTATTTCCTGTATCGGAAAAGTGTTCAACAACAATGAATGTGAGAGGGTATCAGAGTGCCGATTTCTTAATCCATCGGGAATTCGCCAAATGGTCATATTGCATATATATGGCCTGGTTGTTGACAATTCTTACTTTTTCATAGAAGTAAATATCAAGAGATTTCCCCGCACCAACCGGCTTCCCGTTTCGGTAGTTGATAGGCTGGAGATAGATCCCTTTTTTGTTTCTGAATACACCATAAACCATTTGTTCATTTTCATCAATAAGGTATTTCCTCAGGAACTCTTTATTATTATGTGTAATCTGTCCCTGATTAATAAGTTTACCTCCACTGTTGAAGATAAACATCTGATCGATAGAATGATCATATACATAAATAGTGTCCTGCATACAGAAAGATTCTACACTGATCGGTTTGGAAATTCCCTTGCTGGAGGCACTGCGACCACTTCCGCGCAAGGCAAACTGCCGGCTTAAAGAAGCAGGGTGATTATTCTTTTCATCCGGACTTACCATCTGAAATCCTAGACCTGCATGAGCGGAACCAACATTATCAAGGTCACTGCAATGCATGCGGGCTAGTACATCTTCCTGGGTATAAATTAGTGTTCTCTGACTTTTATTCCTGATAACCAAAGTGACCGATTGATTGTATTCTCCGAATCTCTTAACCAGGATGCCGCTGCTAAGCCAGCCAACACAAGGATCCATAATATATTGATATCTGTATCTTGGAATCCCTTGCATGATCTGGCAAAGAGAAGTGTCTGCCTTGATTTGATAGAGTGTATCTTCAGAATGCAGATATATATTGGAAAGGAAATCTCTTCCCAGGTGATTGCATTTATTCAGATACACCGGAAGTAAACATTTCCAGTATAATTTTTCTGATGGACTATATAATGAGAGGAACTTTTGCCTTCCGTGGATTTCAAGCTTCAGAATATCTTCATTGATGGTTTCAAAATCAAGGAGATACCTGAAGCGATGGTCCCTTTTTTCAGAGATGGTGACTTGTTTAAGAGGGAAAGACCTGGACTTTAAAACAATGATGTTTGATGCCGGATTTTGGGTATTGGAAAGGGTATTAGCTGGTATTCGCCTTGTTTCGCAGGCAATATGGCTGAAAATCAGGGTGTCATCGTTATTGCACCAAAGGCTGAAATATCCATCTGCCCCGCTACTTGTCCCTGAATTTTCGTTCCCGGATTTGAAAATATTCACTCTTTTCAAAGGCGATCCCATTTCATCGGTAACAACCCCCACCATTGTAAACGATTGGCCTTTGAGAAAAGATGCCAGAAGAATTAAGATTACTACCAGGCAGAATTTCATAAACTTTTGAGATGATCCCTGATTATTGATACAATTATAATAAAAAATATCCAGAAAAGCAAGTAGAATCGTTGAGCGACTGTAATTATTCGCTCAACTATTAAACTGATGCTATGAAATAATCTCAATAATTGGATAGATATTCTGATGGGAAGCAGAAATTGGTCGTAAGTGGTAGCTTCTCAGAAATCTATTAATTCAGGTTCAGGACTTTTTCAGGTATTTTTCATAAATACTTATCCAATCTGCGGGTGAGATCTTTGTTACCAGTTCACCAATTAAGGAAAGGGGGATATCTTCGGCTTTTTTGAACCGAATGCAACATTTTCCCATATCCAGTTTTTTAGGCGTTACTGATTTCCATTGCTCCTGGAACCAATCAAGGAGTGCTCCTTCATAAAGCCCCATATGGTACAATGAAATGTAGTTTTTTTGTGAAGCCAGGCTGAGAAAAGGTAAGGGTTGTTTCGGGTCACAATGATAACCCGCGGGATATAAAGAATGAGGGACTGCCCATCCTAACATTCCATAAGCCATTCCTTCGGAGAATCCTGCAGGAAGATTTTGCCGGATAACTGCAACCAGGTCGGCAATGATCTGTTTGCGATCTTCCGGAAGTTCAGAAATGTACTGGTCTACTGTTTTAGCATTTGACTGCATAAAAAATTTATTTGTTAAGCGAATATAACACAGTAAGGAGGTTTAAAGTTTACTTATATGAAAATATACGGAGTAAGCTGAATGTGCTGATAGACTTGATAAAAATTAATAAAACAGAAAGCCTCAATTATGAGTTGGCCTCTTTCATTGCTTCAATCTTGTAACCCCAGCCTTCAGGCTGGGGTTGGTCAATACCATGTAAAAGCGGCCTTTAGGCCTGACTTATGGAATGAAAGGAATTAATAAACCTGTTATGATTACATTTACCTTCATAATGGTTATTGTTTCAGAATGAAATTTCGGGTATTGTTTCAGTGAATATTGAAAGAACTAACAGGAATCATTTTTTCTGCTCAACTTCAAACCAATCGGTCAGGCCTAAAGGCCACGGTTTTTGTTGAGCAGAGTGTCCCCAGCCTAAAGGCTGGGGTTACAAGATATATATATTCATTTATCCATCACAACTTAAAAATTTAGTTCAGGATAGCTCTAGAATTTAACCCTATAATAAGATGCATCCACCTCCTGATATTTTTATATTTGAGTAAAAACTCACTAGATGTTCTAAAAAAAGGAGGCTGTCTCAAACTATTGAGTCAGCCTCCTGGTGGTTGGTTGAGTGTTGGAATGAAAAGTTTGTTGTTATTTATTGCAATGGGTTTACAATTTCAATCACCTGTGGCAGATCCATCCCAATAGATTTGAGATGATCAAGTGTTGGAACACCATTAGGGGTCCAGCCGCGGCGTTTGTAAACAGCATCGAGCAATTGTTCATAACGGTTTTCGCGATATTTGCGTGTGGCAGTCATTTTTTCCTCCAGGCTCATTTTTTCCGGATCCATACCCTGGAGATCAATAAGTTGCTTGTCATAGCGTTCCTGGCGGCTGAGGTATTCTTCCTGGGTAACAGGACCACAGGCCCGGTAAGGCTGGGCATCATGCAAGCGAAGACCTTTACCCATCCTGATATTGAAGATGCGCTGGAAGTTATATACTCTTTCACTTTGACGAATCAGTTCATGTTTGTCAAAGGTTGTACTTCCGGTAACTGCTTTATAAATAGTAACATAATTATCAACATGCTGAGGAACTTTAGCCGGTTCATCCGATTGGGCATTATCTTCGGGCTCCACATCGTTCCAGGGTAGTTTGCATAATCCCTGTAATCCGAACCAGGTGCGGAACATTGGGAAATAATGAAGAGCCTCTGCCTTCTTTTCGAAAGTGGGGATCTGATTATTAACCATATCCATGAAGATCAGCCAGGCTTCATCATGCTGAGGGCCTTTATTGGTCATGGCATAACCCCCCTGCTGAGCAAGAGATTCCTTGGAAACGTACTGTGAATATTCAAGACCTTTGTTTTCCATGCCGATATCCTGCATGAATCCGTAATCTCCCCATCCGTTTTCGGCGAAGAGTTCTTTCATTTTCTTCACTCCCAAACCTGCAATTTTGCCAAATCCTTCACCTCTGGCAACCATATGCAATAATTCCATGGCATTGGTGGCATTGCCAAAATTTAACTTTAAGCCCCCGGTCCTCTCTTCATTCAGGATACCATTCTCATAACATTCCATAATGAAACCAAGGATGGTTCCCCAGGAAATGGTACAAATACCGTATGTATCACAATAGAAGTTAGATTCAATGGTAAAATCGGGATTGAAGATGCCAGCAATCGAACCTAAAGAGGAGGTTGATTCATATTCCGGACCGTCGACAATCACTCTCGAACCTTTGTAGGGGCCCGACCTCAGTTCATAGTTATCAACTCCTTTAGCACAGGACATATTACAACCAATCCAGCATCCATCGGGCACTCCCTGGGTGAAGAATGACTTCCAGACTTCCCCGTTGATTTTATGGGTATCAGGGTGATTCCCGAATTTGAAATTATTTACAGGAAGAAGGTCATAATCATCCATAATATGAGTGAGATGAGCCGTTCCCTTACTCCTCATTTCGCATTGTTTATCATCCAGCTCGCGCATTTCACGGTTAAAAGTCTTACCTCTTTCCATGATAGCCTGAAGGTCGACAACATTATTGCGATTTCCGGTTACGCCTTTTGTATGTGCAACAATAGCCTTGATTTTTTTATCGCGGAGAACGGTTCCGATACCTCCACGGCCTGCTTGTTTGAGCCTAACCAGTTTCCGGCGGGCATCAAAGAAACTGAAATTCAGCATCCCTATCAAGGAATGCTCAGCGGCACTGCCTGCTGAAACAACTGCAACATTTACGCGGTCCTTTTCTGTTTCAGCAAGGGTTTCAGTAAGATACTCTGCCATTAAATGACTATCCATTGATTCCAGTCCTGCTTCATAGATTTCAATCACTTCGCGTGTTTCATCAATGAGAACAATGACATCCTTATCTGATTTACCTTGCAATTCCAGTGAATCGAATCCTGCAAATTTCAGGAAAGGCCCGAAGTAACCCCCAACATTGCTGTCGACAGGAATATCAGTTTGAGGCGAAAGCGTAACTACCAGTGATTTTCCTGTTCCCGAATATTGTGTGATTCCACAAATTGGACCCATGCTGATAACTATTTCATTCTCAGGATCATTCCACCGTGTTTTGGGTGTAGTTGCATCCCATAACAGTTTAAGTCCGAAACCCTTCCCGCCGGTGAATTTTTCTTTCATCAGCTGGCTGACAGGTTTCTCCTGTATCTCACCATTGCCAACATTCACGTATAATGTGCGATTGTTGTAACCCTGCACAATTGGTGCCCAGGTATATTTGTAGGAAAAGAGTAATTGATGATTTTCGGTGAAGTTTTGCAAGCTCATAGTTAGTTTTTTTGTTCCTGTGAATGAATTCACAAATGTAGAAAAAGGAAGGGTGTCTTAAACTAAATATGGATAAAAAATTCGATATGAAAAATTGTACAATTCGCTATAAGTAAGTTGGTTACGTAAATATTGGATTTTCAGTGGTTAAGACACTAGTGGATTAATTCAGATGATTGTATTCAGACCTTTATGGAAGGTAAGTCATCAAATCATCCACATTCAGATTTTGAATGATATTGCCTGAAACAAAAGAATCTTATATTTGTACTTATGACGTTTGATGAAATCAAATCAGTTTTAGGGACGAAATCGGTAGGAATTGCCGGTTGTGGGGGATTAGGTTCCAATTGTGCCATTGCTCTTGCCAGGGTTGGTATAGGTTCTCTTGTCATTGCTGATTTTGATGTCATTGTGGAAAGCAATCTGAACAGGCAGTATTATTTTCATGATCAGATTGGAATGCTGAAAGTGTTTGCACTAAAAAGGAATATCGAAATGGTTAACCCAAGAGTGAGGGTGCATGCTTTTGATATCCGGTTATGCATGTCGGACACCATTGAGATATTCAGTCGTTGTGATGTGATTGTTGAAGCTTTTGATAAAGCTGAAATGAAACACATGATCATCGATGCCGTTCACACGCATTTGCCTGATAAACATCTTGTAATGGGTGTTGGGATGGCCGGTTGGGGTGAGAATGAGTTGATACATTGCCGAAAATCAGATAAACTGATTATTTGTGGTGATGAGTTGAATGAAATTGCGGAACATAATCCTCCTTTAGCCCCGAGGGTTGGTATTGTTGCCAGTATGCAGGCCAATGCTGTCCTGGAAATACTCCTGGGTCCCAATACCTACCGAATGAAAAACTAAGTTTTAAAGCGCATCTGTTGCCGATAAGAAATCTATGAAGATCATCCTCAATAACCGTGAAGAGATAGTTGAATCTGAGCAATTAACAGTTGATCAGTTGCTGAAATACAAGAATTTTTCTTTTAAGATGCTTGTAATCAAGGTAAACGGAAAACTGGTAAAGAAATCAGAGTATGAAACCACCCTGGTCAATGACGGGGATGATGTGATGGTGCTTCACCTGATCAGTGGAGGTTAATTCCTGCACTTTGAAAAAACTGAACCTGAATTTCATATTAAGGTTCTGCCAGCCTGCTTTTTCTTCCTGATGATAAAACAGTTGCAAGCTTCATTCCTTTTTTAAAGGGAATTGCCTCTTTGTAGATTGTAGATCCTTTACCTATTGGCGAATTTGTATTTCCTACCCTGATTGGTAATCCCGGAAACTCAACATTTGCTTTGATAACCTGGTTTTCGAGTTTAATTCCGGGAAGTGGGATTCTGTATTTTATCCCCATTTTTTCCAACATAGGGAGTTCCTTCTGTCCCATCATGTTGGCAAACTTGTTATAATCCTTAAGATAGGCATCTGAACGCAACTGTGCATCCGGTTCTGTTTCCCAAACTGGCTTCCTGGCCCATGCTCTTTCTGCAATTGCAATCAAACGGGGGAAGAGCATATAATCTATTAATTCCGGGCTATTGATATTCTCGCCCCATAAACAGGCTTCTATACCCAGGAGGTTACTCTTCCCTTTATCGGTGAGTTGAATAAAGGTTTCAAGGAAGGTTTCCAACCTGATTGTATCTCCGGACTTGTTGGTGCGGGCACAATATGGAATCTGGGTAGGAGTGAATTGAAAAGCGGTTTCTGTATTTACATAATTAGCCCAATAGTATCCTTGTTCATAAGGGTCCTTTGCATAGGCCATATCGAGGTATAAATTTGTTGCATTTGCCTGTACTACTTTGAATCCTGCATTGGCCAGGATGGAGCTGTTATCTTCAGTCCCGTCACCCCAGATTGAATTCCAGCTATACATCTGCAAACCTCTTTCCTGGAATTCTTTGCGAGCTGTAACCGGATGTCCGGGTGATTTTAAATCTCTTTGCAATCCGACTTCTTCCCATCCGGCAGTGGTGATATTCCTTAGGATGAGTATTTCATTGAATTTACTGATAAAGTATTCCTCAAGGCTTCTTACATCCGGATATTCCGGGTGGCTTGCCAGGAATTTTCTGCACACAGGCGATTGTTCCCAGGCACCTGCCGGAACTTCATCTCCTCCAATATGGACGGTTTTTAAGCTGATGCCGGCATCCCGATACATATTTTCCATCTCCATTACCACTTTCCCCAGGAAATGATAAAGTGAAGGTTGACAAATACATACCACATTATCTTTATACCCTTGAATGGATGTATAAACAGAAAGATCGTTTGTATCCCTTAGAAGGTATTCGGTAGCTTCTGCTGTTTTTCCAAGTGCCATATATTTCCTGTAGCGATAATCCATGGCTTTTATAGCAGCCCTGGCATGTCCGGGCAGATCGATTTCAGGAATGATTTCAATATGCCTTTCAGCAGCATACTTTAGAATTTCAATAAAACTACTCCGGTTATAAAAACCACTTCCGCTTGATTTTCCCATCACGGCTAATGGTCCGGAACCATATGCCGGTTGAAGGAAGCTGGATTCATCTTCAGTATGACCCCTGAAAGCACCATAAGCTGTTAATTCAGGAAGCCCATTGATCTCCAGCCGCCATCCTTCATCATCGGTAAGGTGAAAATGCAGTTTATTGAATTTATAGAGGGCCATCTTATCCAGCAGCTGTTTGACTGTTTCTTTCGTCTGGAAATTCCTTGCAACATCCAGAAGTACACCCCTGTACTCGAATCGGGGGGTATCAGTTATCTCCAGGCAAGGAAGTTGCCCGGGATTTTTAAGTATTAAAGATCTCAGGCTTTGAATTCCGGAAAATATTGATTCAGCATTTGCTGCTTTAATGGTGATGCCTTCCTCTGAAGAAACGGACAGGAAATAGCTATGATTTTTAATTTCTTTATCAATCAGCAATCGGATTGAATGTTTCCGGCCTATTAATTGAGTGCTGGTTATGGCTTTCAGGCCCAGTTGTTTCAGAAGTTGAACCAGGTAATTATGCTCACTGCCAAGTCCACCGGATGCAGAAACCTGCAGGGTGGTTTTTAGCTGGAAGAATCCGGGTAAATACTGATATTTTAGAGGGGAAGGTAAAAATGGAGGAAGTTGATCTCCAGGAATTAAACTCAGTCTTTCATTTGCTTTATAACGATCAAGTGAAGATTCTGCCAGGCGTTTATCCTGCTTGTTTGCAAGAATTTGATGTGGTGCTGCCGGGAAATCATATTGAATGTCTTTTTCAGTGAGTTTTCCATTTTCCTGCCAATAAGCGCCTCTTGGGAAATCGGAAAGCATGAATGCCCAGTGCTGTGAAATGAGCCTGATATTTAGCGTTTTACCAGGTAGAACCGGGGTAAAGCCCTGGATTGGTTCCACTTTATAGAAATCCCCACCCATTGAGGTGATTTTGATTCCGGACTGTGCACTATCCACTAATATTCGACGGGTAAAACTAAAATAGAGTGCCCAGGTGCCAGGTTTAATTGATTGACTACCATTATTTCTGATGGTAAACTCTGAAAGGGTTAGTTCTTGATCACAATAATTATTGGTTATGATCTTCCATCTGAAGTTCAGTTTTTCAGGCTGGGCCTGGATCACCAATTGACAAATTAAAACAAAGGTCAAAAGGATTATTCTGTAGACTCTTATCATCATAGCATGCAAATGTAAACTGATTCTTAGAAGAAAAACAGCTGCAAGATATTCAGGTAAATCATTTAAGGAAGAAGATATTTCTTTACCTTTTCGAGCATGACAACTTTATCGATAGGTTTTGTGAGGTAGTCGTTGCATCCTGCAGCCAGGATTTCTTCTGATTCATCACTGAGGGTGAATGCTGTAAGGGCAATAACGGGGACTGAAGGCAGGAATTTTTTTATTTCTGCTGTAGCTTCAAATCCATTCATCACCGGCATTTGGATATCCATCAGGATAAGGTCCACCTGTTCTTCCTGTTTACAAATGCCAACGGCTTCACTTCCATCCTGGGCATAAAGGATCCTGGCATTTGTTTTTTTGAGCATATGATTAATCAGGCGGAAATTGCTCTCAATATCTTCAGCAATGAGAATGGTTTTACCGCTTAAGTCGAGTTCAGTCATGGTAGTTTGTACTATTTCCTTTTTAGCTGAATATCCCAGCCATATATTTGATGGGATTGAGAAATAGAAAGTTGCTCCTACACCCAGGTCGGAAACCAGCCACATTTTTCCGCCCAGCAATTCTACAAGGCCTTTCGAAATGGAGAGGCCGAGCCCTGTACCTCCATATAAACGGGTGTAGCTTTCTTCTTCCTGCCTGAAACGTTCAAAGATAATCTCCTGTTTTTCTTTGGCTATTCCTTTCCCGGTATCTTCAACAAAGAAGATGATGTTATCGTTATCAAGTTTGTAGCCGGTTTTGATATGGCCTTTATTGGTGAATTTCAGGGCATTGCCTGTGAGATTGATCAGGATTTGTTTCAGCCGGACTTCATCACATAAAAGAGTGCAATTATTATCCGGAAGGCCTTTCTCACTGATTAAGTTCACGTTGTCCTTATGCAGATTCCTTTTCTCCACCTCGGCGACCAGCATAATATCATCAAGGATTCGGTTAAGGTTGATTTCTGCAGGACTTATTGTTAACTGATTACTGTCGATTTTCGCGAAATCAATAATGTCATTGATAATCGTGAGAAGCTGTTTCCCACTATTCCGGATAATGGAGATGAATTCATGCCTTTGTTCTGCTGGAAGGTCTTCATCTTCAATCAATTCAGAAAATCCAACGATACTATTCATCGGTGAACGGATTTCATGCGACATATTTGCAAGGAAGGCTGATTTCAATCGCTCTGATTCCTCAGCTTTCTTTTTGGCAGCCAGCAGCACATCTTCATTCCTTTTTCTGTCAGTGATATCACGGGCTGTGGCAATAATCACATCTTTTCCAAAATATTTACCTTTATTACAGATGACATCTTTTGGGAAGATATCGCCATTTTTCCTTTTTCCCCAGAACTCAAAATGCAGGGGTGTGCCATCGATGAGCGTTTTTTGCACGGCCCTGCTTATGGATTCCAGATCATTTTTGCCATCAGCAGAAACGAAATCAATTCCTTTCCCTAAGATGTCTTCCCGGTTATAACCATACATTTTATCAGCACCTTCATTGATATCGATGAATTTCCCATTTTCATCAAGCACATAAATGGATTCGCTCACAGTATTCAGGATTCCACGAAAACTTTGTTCACTTTGTATCAGGGACTCCTCGGATCTTTTCCGGTCAGTAATATCTCTTGTCGTAGAAATGATGCAGTCTTCACCATTGATCTCAATTAAACGTGCCGACATTAATCCGAACCTGACAGTTCCGTCTTTCATTTGGAATGGGGCTTCAAAACCTACAACTTCTCCGTTTTTCTGCAATAATTCAATCATTCGTTGCCGGTCTTCCGGTTGAAACCAGATGTTCGTGCCTGGATCCATTGAAGATTTTCCAATTACATCTTCCTTTGTATATCCTGTTATTTCTGTAAACCCGTTATTGATTTCGACATAGATCCCCTTATCGATTTTGTTAATGTTGATCGAATCAGGGCTGGTCATGAAAGCCTCGGAGAACTTCTTTTCACTGGCTCTTAAAGCATCTTCAATTCTTTTACGTTCAGCCATATCCCTTATGAAAGTCTGATAACTTTTATCAGGCATCATTTTGGTATGCATTTCAACAGGAAGTAATGTCCCGTCTTTTCTTGTGAGGAACCTTTCTCTCCTGACAATCTTTCCTTCTTTAAGTTTTTCGTATTGGAAAGGTATCCGGTTTAACTCTTCCTTGTTGAAAAGGATATCGATCGGTTTGCCAAGTAATTGAGATTGGGTATATCCTGACAGTTCAGCAGCACTCTTATTAGCCTGAATGATAATACCATCCTGGTTTCCGATCAGGATCGCATCAACAGCCAGTTCAAATAAGGTCTGAATCCAATCTTCGTTATTCTGCAATAAATGTTCAACTTTTTTCTGCTCCGAAATATCAATAATAACAGCATGACATAAGCCTGATTCTGAAAATGCCAGGCCTTCAATCCTCAGATACAATTGCTGCGAAGTAGTTGAATTAATAATGACTTCACACTGACTCTTACCCTGGTAACTGAAAACAGATTCCAGGAATTCTTCAAATTTTTGAATCGAGGAATTATCCAGATAATCAGTCAGGAGTTTGCCTTCCAGTGCATTTCCCAACATACCGGCTGCACAAAGGTTGATTTCACCGATTTTTCCTTCCTTATCAAGGGTGAAATACCCTGATGGAGCATTTCTGAATAAATTAAAGTAATGCTCTGCTTCTTTTTTATCTTTCTTGATTTCAGATAATAATTCTTCTAATCTAAAAATGGTTCCATCCTCTTTATATGCGGACTTGGCTAAAGTCTGAAGCATTTCAGAGACTTCACTATTTAAACCGGCTTCCCTGATTAATTGATCAAAGTTTTCAGTCGGGTGCGACGGAAGATTTTTCTCCTCTTTCATAAATTTTCAAATACATCAATAGTTAATAAACCCTTAATCACCGAGTCAGTGAAAAGGGCATACCTTGAGATCAAGGGTGAGGCTAAAATGTGTATCTCTTTATAGTTATACTAGTCACTCTGCTTGGATACCAAAATTATCAATAAAATACATACTTCATAGCAAAATCCATTTAAATTTTCTGGAATTTCATAATAGCGCATTATGTAAATGTAGTTAGAGATTGTATAAGGAAGTCCCAAGTCCCATCCGCCAGCTGGCGGACCAAGTCCCAAGTCCCAATATTTAACACTAAACTCTAAATCAATAAGTTAACTTACTTTTTCATTTTTTATTATTTGTTATGTGTTAGATATTAAGTTGCCCGGAAGAAGAATTTCCAACTAGGGAAAGAATATTTAATATTTAACACTAAACACTAAATCAATAAGTTAATTTACTTTTTCATTTTTTATTATATGTTTTGTGTTAGATATTAAGTTGCCCGGAAGAAGAATTTCCAACTGGGGAAAAAATATTTAATATATAACACTAAACTCTAAACTTATAAGTATTATGTTTTGCTCAAATGGGGGGTTATTTTTTGCCCCGAAGGGGGGCCTTTATTTTTTTAGATATAAGTGGCCCGAAAGAAGAATTTCCTTCAATGAAAGGAACACATAATACTTAACACTAAACTCTAAATTTATAAGTATAATGTTTTGCTCAAATGGGGAGACTTTAATTCATTTTTTTCATTTTTCATTTTTCATTTTGCATTTTTCATTATTTGTTATGTGTTAGATATTAAGTGGCCCGGAAGAAGAATTTCCATCTGGGAAAGAATATTTAATATTAAACACTAAACTCTTAATCAATAAGTTGAGTTCTAATTAAAGAACTTCTGCCACTACAAAAGCACTTCCACTGACCAGGACGAGGTCTTCTTTCCCTGCAGCCTGCCGTGCAGCCTTCAAAGCATTTTTAACCGAAGTAAATACTTCCCCTTTAAGCCCGGATAAAATAGCTTTTTTAGCCAGTTCTTCAGCATCCAGCCCTCTTGGGATATCAGCTTTGCAAAAATAATATGTTGCATTTTGGGGAAGCAGGTGAAGCATTCCATCAATGTCTTTATCATTCACAACCCCCAAGACGAAATGTAATTTTCGGTCAGCAGCATTCTTTAATTGTGAAAGCATCACTTTTAAACCATCTTTATTATGGGAAATATCGGCAATGGTTAAGGGCTTTTTTGCAAGGATCTGCCAACGTCCATGGAAGCCTGTGTTTTTAACCACATTCTTTATCCCTTTTGTCACCGCTTCTTCAGGAATTTGATATCCCAATTCTTTCAATTTTTCAATAGATTCAAGGACAGTCAGAATATTTTTCAACTGGTAAGTCCCGGTAAGGGGGCTTTCGACCGACACTACCAACTGATCCTCATGGCGCAGTACTTCCATTTTGATGCTTGATTTCCCCGGGATCAATTCTTCATTGGCATGAATGGAAAAGCACTGATCAGCAAATGTAACAGGGGAGTTTAATTCCCGTGCTTTTTCCAGGAACACTTCAAAAACCTCTGCTTGAGTTTCACCAATAACTAAAGGCACTCCTGGTTTGATGATCCCTGCTTTTTCCATGGCAATTTTCACCAGGGTATTACCAAGGAATTGCATGTGATCAAACCCGATATTAGTGATGATGGTTAGCCTGGGATGAAGAATATTGGTTGAGTCCAACCTTCCGCCCATACCCGTTTCCATGACAGCGATGTCAACCTGCTGTTGATGGAAGTGGTGTGTAGCCAATCCAAAGGTCCATTCAAAAAATGAGGGTTCCAGTTCTGAGAATTCATTTTTGAATTTTGTTACAAAGCTTGTTACGTCTGATTTTAAGATCATCCGTCCATTTACTTTTATCCTTTCCCTGAAATCTTTGAGATGAGGAGAAGTAAAAAGACCAGTTTTGTAACCTGCTTCCTGCAAGATGGATGCAATCATATGTGAGGTGGAACCTTTCCCATTGGTTCCGGCGATATGAATACTAGGGAATTTAAGTTCAGGATGATCCAGTAATTTACTGATTGAAACAGTATTATCTAGATTTGCTTTATAAGCAGGTGCTCCTACCCTGTGAAACATGGGCAGTTGCGTATAAAGATAATTGAGCGTTTCCCTGTAGTTCATATCCCAGGCAGTTAGTTTCAGACTGTGTTTTATTCAACATGGCGGTTCTTCTTCCCTGAATGTAGTAACCAGGATGCATTGGCGCGGATATTCAAGCCATAATTGAAGTTGAAATTCTTTGTCTGCATGTCGTAGAAAGCTTCTGAGCGGAAGCCCATCCTTACACCCTTTAACAGTTCCTTATCCATGATGATTTTGCCCCCTGCAATATCCCTTATATCTGAGGTATACCAGTTGTTCAGGGATGATATCGACTGATAGATTGGGTCGCCCAATGGTGAGAAATAATATTCACCATGAAAATAGGAGAGTCCGACGGAAATGAATTTGTATGAAGTCATTGCCATACTATAGCTGGCAAACCCTTTTTTATAAGGGATGGTCACTGTTCCTGAGGGATCTGATGCCTGTATGAGAAATGTTGAAAAGGTAAAGCCAGGGTTGTTATCTGATAAATGCTTGTAGGTTAACCCTGGAGCCAGGTTAAGTCTTGTTTGCAACGGGGCATCCGATTGATCAACTTGTCCACCGTAGTGATGGATGATGCCTTGCAGAATAAGATGAAGTGAGTGAGAGTTGTTTTCTCCGGTAAGCCGGTAATCTGCTGAAATTCCGGCAGATATCTCCTCCTGCGAAGGATCACCCGGCAGGATGAAGTGATCCCAGCTCATCCATACATCTGTATGTACCTTGTTACCTTTAAGTATCACCTGCAAGCCGTTTTCAGGCATTCGGCTGAAGTAATTATCAGCACCGTAAACAGGGTCAATGAGTCCATGTTCCAGAGATCCATATAGTTGTCCGAATACGATTCGCATATTCTGAATCGGTTCATATACCAGGCGGAACACTGGTAATGAGCAATTGAACTTATCCGTGCCATAATAATACCGGAAGAACCATCCTGCTGATAGTCGTGCTTTTGACGAAAATGCATAGGCTATCTCAGGTTGAAGGCTTGATCCGAAGTAGGTGATCCCTTCAGTAATGGGATCAAAATACTCATTATTCTTGAGGAAATTATTGTTTAAAATACTACATGAAATATCGCCTGTTCTTAAGGAGGGCATGCTATCAGGGAAGGAATAGGAGGTGTAGCTATCCTGGGCAAAAACCGGAATAAGTGACAAAGTCATTTGTAATAGCAGAAGGATTCTTTTCATAGTTATCGGGAGTTCCACTATTGATTAAAGCGTAGAATCTGGCCATCGGGAAAGGAAGCCAGAATTTTTTTATCAGGATGTAAAGCCAATGTTAGTAGGGTATCAGATGGAAGATGAGCGTTGTTTTTTGTAAAGCTTTTCCATTCAGTGTTTTCCAAAGTCAGTAAGCCGGCTCCCCGGGTGGCAATCCATAGTATTCCTTCCTGGTCAGGAATCAGTTTATTTACAGGCTTTGAAGTACCGGTGGAGAAAATGGCAGATGTGCCATCCTTAAACTGTATAATCTGTGAAGCTTCTGTTCCGGCCCAAACAGTTCCATTTATATCCTGGCATAAAGAGTTAACCTGAGCAGGTGCAAGAAGTGGTTGTTCGGTTTGACGGGCAATCCATTCATTCCCGTTGAAAAACAGCACTCCATGATCCTTTGTTCCGGCCCAAAGTCCTTGTTGGTGATCCATTAAAAGGCAAGTGATATGTGATGACTGAATATTTGATTGAGAAGTTGAAAAGAAGGTCCATACTCCATTTTTTAGTAAGGCAACACCTCCATTCTGTGAATCCCCGTCAATTCCTACCCAGATTTCTCCGATTCCACGGACGGCCATGGAGGTGATTTTTCGGTCTTTAAGTGCCTGTATGGATGCCCAGTTTGAACCATCATACCTGCTAAGGCCGTTTTTTGCCGATACCCATAGTAAATCATTCCCATCACGAAGGATGCAGGTCACAGAGTCAAACAACAGCTGAGTACTGTTTTCATCAATTAAACTGAATTCAGTTCCGTTTCCATGAATCAATCCCATCTTTCCGGCACTTCCAAACCATTCGGAATGGTCGGACTCAATGAATATAGATGAGACAGGAGTAGGTTGAATACCAGCTGCTTTGTGATAATAAACTGACCATGGAACCGGTGGAAAGATCTCATTTTTCTCCTTGCATGCTATCATTGTTACAATAGACGTGGCGAGGAGAAAGAGGAGTTTAAAGGAATTACGCATTTTTTATTGAATAGGAGAATACAAAAGTATTGTATTCTGGCTATTAATAATCAATCCTGGTATTTCAGAAAGTATTTGAATGCCTGAATCTTGATTTTCAGGAACAAAGGTTCAGAAGGATAGAGCAGGAGAGGTGATTACCTGGTTTTAATGAAGGTATATTTAATGGTACCTTTCTGGACCTCTGCCGCATCAGGGTTTGAAGTAAAAAGGGCTCTCATTGCAGCTTTTTCAGCCTGAGCCTGGAGTTGTTGGTCGGAGATAGTGGTTCCTTTAGCTCCTGCCACGGCACGTGTTACCCGACCCTCTTTGTTTACATAAATTGTTACTACAATAAAACCCTGATCATCAGAGTTATAGGCGGGTTTAGGAAGGCTTTTGGCTCCACGGCCTTCCAGACTGAATGAGGGACCATTGCCTTTACCACCTTGTCCATCATACCCTTTACCGTCGGGGGTGCCATTTGGTTTTCCCTGGTCCCCGGGTTTCCCGGTGATCCCTTCACTACCTCCTTTAGTTGTTTTATTGCTTTTCCCTTTAAAGAGGGCATTTTGATTTACAACAGGCTGTTTGACAACTTCAGGCTGTGGGGTAGGTTTAGTTGGGGTAACAGTATTTTGTTTGTTCGTTTTCTTATTTACTTTTTCAAGGGCAGGGTTTTCATCGTTTGCCTCTGTGATTAATTCATCATTGGCTTTTGCGGGCTGCGGAGCCGCAGCTGAACTGGCGAGCATGGCAGCTTCTTCCGGCTGAATATCACCCATTCCATTGTCACTGTTACCAAGGTTCACTTCAACACCTTCTTCTCCAGGCAATGGGAGAGGGGTTCGAAGGGCAACCCAGAAAAGGATCAGGATCAGGAGGGCATGGAAAACCACGGTGCCGGTTATAGCCCAGACCCGGCCTTTCTTATCTTCCGTTTCACTGGTGAGGTAATGTGACATTGTAATACTTGTTGGTTTTTGGTTTTGAAATTCAGGTTAACGTTCGTTTTCCGGTGGCTTGGTAGCAAGGATCACCTTATGTTTGGTTTTCATGAATTCGTTGATATTATTAACTGCATCAATCACATTCACTACATACTGAATTGGAACAGTCTGATCAGAGCGGAGTACAATCGTGGCTTCAGTTTGACCTGCAAGAGTTTGAAGCAGTGCAGGTTCCAGTGCTTTTACATCAGTAGGGCTTTCATTGACGAAGAACATGAACTGATCATTAATATACACAGTGATGCTCTGTTTGGCCATAGTCTTGCTGGTACTTGATGGCAGCAGAAGTTTGATGGCATTTGGACTCACCAGTGTAGAACTCAGCATGAAGAATATGAGGAGAAGGAATACCAGGTCCGACATGGATGCCATGCTGAATTCGGTACTAATCTTATTCCTTGATTTTATTGCCATTGGGTTGGATTATATATTTAGATCCGGGAAAGTGTGAATGCTTTTACTTGGCAGGTTCATGTAGCAGATCCATGAATTCAGTTGCCCTGGCTTCAAGGATAAAAACCACTTTCTGTACCCTGGCAATCAGGATATTATAGCAAAGATAGGCTATGATTCCTACGATGAGACCAGCAACGGTAGTAACCATTGCCTGGTAAATACCGGAAGAAAGAAGTTGGATATCAATATTATTTCCGGCCATTGACATGTCGTAGAAAGCAGTAACCATCCCGGTTACAGTTCCAAGGAACCCGAGCATGGGAGCAGCACCTGCAACGGTAGCCACCACGGAAAGGTTTCTCTCAAGTTTAGAGACCTCCAGGTTGCCGACATTATCTATGGCGGTATGAATATCACTCAGGGGCTTTCCCAACCTGTGAAGGCCTTTTTCAATCATTCGTGCGATAGGGGAGCTATTATTTTTACATAAAGACATGGCTGAGTCAAGACGGCCATTCATCATGAAATCCCTGATATTGTTCATAAAATTGGCATCCTCCTTGGAAGCCTTAGTGATCACAATATACCTTTCAATAAAGATATAGATGGCAACTACAGAGAGCAAAGCAATTGGAATCATGATGGGACCACCTTTCAGTGCTAATTCCCATATTGATAAGCTGATTTCTGTGGGTTGGGTCTTGGGGATTGTGGTGAGTGCCTGGTTCACCGTGTCAGCAAGAGTTGTAGCAGGCGTTGTAATCTGAAGAAGGACTCCGTTCATTAATTTCCTGTTTTTGAGAATAAAGGTACCCTTTAATAAGGTAGAAACCCTGAAAGTGGCTGCATTTTTTAAACAGCGTTCTGTTAATTAACTCTCTTTTGAATTAATTATTATCGGCAAGGTGTATTTAAGTGGATTCTTGCGGTTAATGAATTCTATTCAACAAAGGACGGTCAGCATCCTCCATCATCAGGGGAACCATTTCAATCATCACATTACTGGTGTCTAAACCATAAGCACGCACATCGCTTAATCCAATCTTTGCGAGCAGAGAATAGTTATCCATAATAAACTGATCAATTACCGGGAAATCGAAGTCATAATTTTGAATTCGCTTAATAATAATGAAACGGAAATCTGCAGGAATATGAAACTGTTTAAGGGATTTGTAATTGGAATCAAGGTTTAATTCGTGATTGGTTACCATATCCTTGATGACTTGCATGAAATACAGGTTGACTCTGGGTTGCACTTTGAATCCGATCCTGAATTCAATCCGTATTAGTACTCCCGGAATTAATTTTTCTACAGAATACTCCATCGTATGCGGGTCGTCACAAATATGCACATGAAGCAGCCAGTACATATCTGCACGCTTTGGTGATTTATTAAAAATGGAATAAATAACCTTAGCTTCAATATCAGTTTTTAAATCCGCCCTGGTCAGATAAACCAAATGAGTAGAGTATTTAGGTATAGAATCGTCTTTACTTAAGGCAGTGAGAGCGTTGTAATGATCTGAAATTTTCACGAAACGTGTGAATCTGTTCTTCAATTGTCTGGCTCTGTACCAGGTAAACATAATAAATGCAATGATTCCAGCCAATAGTAATGTGAACCATCCTCCATGCATGAATTTGGTGAGGTTTGCAAGAAGGAACGCACCTTCAATCAGGAAATAGACAGCAGCAAAGCCAATGATCAGGTAAATCTTTCTATTGATACGTTTCAGGTAAATAATCATTAATAAGGTGGTCATCAGCATGGTGATGGTGATGGCCAGGCCATAAGCAGCTTCCATATTTGATGAACTCTGAAAAAGCAAAACTACCCCAATACATGCCAGGAAGAGCAACCAATTAATAGAGGTAATATACATCTGACCTTTCTTATTGGTTGGATAAGTAATCCTCACTTTTGGCCAGAGATTAAGCTGGATGGCTTCAGAAATAATGGTATAAGAGCCACTGATCAACGCCTGGCTTGCAATAACAGCTGCTGCAGTTGAAATAAAAACACCCAGGGGGAGAAACCAGCCCGGCATGATGGCAAAAAACGGATTGGGAATCATTTCCGGTGCCATGTTTTGCTGAAGTATCCATACGCCCTGTCCCAGGTAATTCAGTATCAACGTAATTTTGACGAAGATCCAGCTCAGGCGGATATTATGTAAACCACAGTGACCCAGGTCGGAATAAAGTGCTTCTGCTCCTGTAGTACAGAGAAATACGGCCCCTAAAAGGATAAAACCGTTCGGATAATTGGCCAGCAGGTCTATTGCATACCATGGATTAAAAGCTTTGAGGATGCCTGGATATTGGGATATCTGTGCCAGTCCCAGGATTCCAAGCATACTAAACCAGATAAACATCATGGGACCAAAGGACTTGCCAATAGTAGCGGTGCCAAATTGCTGGATCAGGAATAAGCCGGTGATGATAGCAATAGCAATAGGAATTATTGAAATTCCATGATATTGCAATTGCAGCCCTTCAACCGCAGAAACGACAGTAATAGATGGAGTAATCACCCCATCTGCCAGAAGCGCACTCCCCCCAATGATAGCAATGAGGAAAAGCCACTTTTTCTTCTTTCTTACCAGGGCATACAACGCCAGTATCCCTCCTTCACCCCTGTTATCAGCCCGAAGAGTAATCAGGACATATTTAACCGTAGTTTGAAGTGTGAGCGTCCAGATAATACAAGAAATAGCCCCTAAAATGAAGTTTTCACTAATAGTGTCACCTGCTCCGGCAACAATGGCCTTCATGACATAGAGCGGAGAGGTCCCAATATCACCATAAACGATGCCCAGGGTGATAATGATACCGGCAAGGCTCACAGTTGACTTGCCACTGAGAGTTTTCATCAGGCGGATTAGTTCTGGTTTGCGGGTAATTCCTGCGGAGAAATTGTATTTTCAATGGGTTCCTGCTGCTCGCCACTCTTGTGAGGTGTATGCGGATGCCAACCTACAACCCCCAACATAATGAAAAAGCCCACTACATAGGCTAAAATGACATACCATCCTTCTTTAACATAGTTTACTACGGATCGAAGCTGTGGATACATATTTGAAAGGGCTACCCCTGCTGATGAACCAAACCATATCATTGAGCCACCGAAGCCCACTGTATAGGCCAGTATTCCCCAATCATAGCCACCCTGGTCAAGGCAAAGCTTAGTGAGAGGAATGTTGTCAAACACAGCAGAAATGAACCCAAGTGAAAATGCAGTCTGCCATGAAGCAGGTGGTAATTCTTCAACAGGCATAAGCGATGCACAGGTTACCAATGCCATCAGGAAAATTGTCCCCTGGATAGATTTGGGTATTTCATGCCAGGGTGCTTTCCGGATAAATGCGCCTATGAGAATAGCTCCCCATACCCCTAAAGCCGGGAAATCCAGGAAGTAATTAGTCAGAATTGCTCCGACTAGAATAAAACCAACTATGATGATTCTACCTGTATCAATCTTAACTTTCAAATTTGAATCCTTCTGGATCCGTTGATATTTATCTTGTTTCTTGGCTGCAAAATAGCCAATGATTAATACAGCAACAATAGCCGCAACATATGCATGTGTTACATCCAAAGGTGATACTCCATCAATCCACATCAGGGTTGTGGTGGTATCCCCAACCACTGAGCCTGAGCCGCCGGCATTGCTGGCAGCTACAATACCTGCAAGATAGCCCAGATGGACTTTCCCTTTGAAAACCACCATGGCGATCGTACCTCCAATCATTGCAGCTGCAATGTTGTCAAGAAAACTGGAGAGTACGAATACCATAAGCAATAAAACCAGGCCTCCTTTCCAATCATCAGGAAGAATGCTGGGTAATTTCTCAGGAACGCCGGATTCTTCAAAATACTTGGCCAGGATAGCGAAACCAAGCAACAAGCCTAATAGATTCAATAATATTCGCCATTCCCCTTCTTCATGTTCTGAGCCAATAATATGTTCAATGATAGAATATTCCGGGATGAAGAAATATTTTAGTAACAGGATTGCCGCGAGCCCTGTTAAAGCAACATACATGGTTTTATGATGAAATATTGCAACACCAACCAGTGTAAGTGCAAATATCAGAAACTCCAGCCGGATGCCAAAAATCATTGGTACCGCACCTATTGTCGCAGCAAAAGTGGAAAAAGGAAGCATTAACAACAGACCAATCAATGTAACTGGAAGAAGGGGTAATTTTCTTTTCATTTTAGGTAATTTTATGGTTTGGGATAAGATATTTTTAATGAAGTAATTATGGAGATCAACTTTATGGAATCCAATTTTCCGAAAATTATAATGAATAGAAAATCAGAGTATTAAGTGAATTATTTTTAATTTTTATGCAGAAAAGCGCCCAAAGGTAATTATTTTTAAATCAGGGGAGGTATATAGCACCGCCGGAAACATTCTTTTTAGCACCGGTAACACTTGATAAGCTGTTAGGTCTTTCCAGTATTCTCAAAAGTCCCAGGAATGCAAAGATTAATGCTTCCTTAAAATCAACCACATTTTTTTCAGGGATAACAATTGGGATGGGACTGTGTTCACAGATGCGTTCCACCAGGAATGTATTATGTGCTCCTCCACCGCTTATCATCATACTTCCATGTAGCTCCTTACTCATTGATTTTGAGATTTGTATAGCTATATGTTCCACCAGGGTGCGCATCAGGTCTTCGATAGAGATTGCCTGTTTAAATTCATTTATCAATGGATTCACTTCCATTTCAACCCATTCCCTTCCCAGGGATTTGGGTGGTGACTGAAAATAATAAGGCAGACTATTAAGCTTAGTTAGTAATTCAGGAACTATTTTTCCTTTAGAAGCAATGATCCCGTCTTTGTCAAAGGCTTCTCCCACCATACCCGCAATCGGGTTTAGAATGAAATTGGCGGGGCAAATATCGAAAGCAATGCGGTCAGTTCCTTGCCTGAAGGAGATATTTGCGAAACCTCCAAGATTCAGACAGGCACCATAGCTACCGAATAAAAACTCATCTCCGATAGGAACCAGTGGTGCACCTTGTCCACCATGCCCGACATCAGAGGTCCTGAAATCACAGATCACCGGGTATCCGCACATGGCTGCAATTGCTGCACCTTCACCTATCTGGCTGGTATATCCTTTAGCAGGCTGGTGAAAGATCGTTTGACCGTGGCTGGCAACATAATCTACCTTGAAGGGAAATTCCTTCAAAAAGTCATTCACCAATGATCCCAATAGCTTCCCAAGCGCTGTATGTGTCATTGCATATTCAAGCGCAGAAGATTCCGGCAAACTGCTGAGCCTGGTGTTCCATTCCTTAGAAAATGGATAAGTCCGGCATGCATTCAATTGAAACGTATATTCTGATTCCTTTATCCTGAAGGTGCAATGTGCCAGGTCCACTCCATCCAGGGAAGTTCCTGACATAATTCCAATAATATTGAACACTTTATGTTCCATCGGATGTAACTTATCTATCAAGCTTAAGTAGTTGAGAATTCTAAAAAAGTAAAAATCTACAAAGCATCCAATACCTGTTCCATGCGGATTCCCCTTGAACCTTTCACCAGGATAGTGAAATCATTGAATGCCTTTTCTTTCAGCCACTTATGTGCTAAAAAGGCGTCAGGAAATGCAGTAAACAGGGTTCCTGCACATTTCTGAAATTCAGGCCCAACGAGGATCACATTTTCAAAATGGAGTCCGGATAGCAGCTCTACAATGGCTTTATGTTCTGACTGGCTTTCTTCCCCTAATTCCAGCATATCACCCAGGATAGCCATTTTTCTTGTGGCCTGGATTTTGCTGAAATTTTTCAGTGCTGCAATCATACTTGTTGGGTTGGCATTGTAAGCATCCAGTATAATTTTATTTCGGGCAGTGCTGAGGGTTTGTGAACGACTGTTGGTGGGGGTGTAATCTTCCAGCGCTGTTTTAATCTTTTGATCCGGAACGCCGAAGTATTGCCCGATGCAAATGGCAACCATTACATTTTCGAAATTATAATCCCCGGTAAGCTGGGTTTGGATTTCGAGGCTCTGATCCTCTTTCTGCCAGCAAACTTCAAGGAATGGATCGGCATTCAAGGTGTAGCCTGATGCATAATCAGCAGGTTTGGTGCCATAACTTACCCGTTTAAGGTCCGTGGATAATTTCCAGAGCAGATCATTGTCACTGTTAACAAAGGCTGTCCCGGCTGAATGCTGAATGTGCTGATATAACTCATTTTTTGTGCGGATCACACCTTCAAAGCCCCCGAATCCTTCGAGATGTGCTTTGCCAATATTTGTAATTATTCCGAAAGCAGGATCAGCAATAGCACATAGCTCGGCTATCTCTCCCGGGTGGTTGGCACCCATTTCAATAATGGCGATTTCAGTATCCAGTGGAGAGGAGAGCAGGGTAAGTGGAACACCTATATGGTTATTAAGGTTGCCTTGGGTTGCATGTGACTTAAAATGACTACTTAAAACAGCGTAGATGAGCTCCTTTGTTGTTGTTTTTCCATTGGTACCGGTAATGCCGATCACCGGGATCTCCCAAGTTGAACGATGATGCCTGGCCAGTTCCTGTAAGGTGAGCAGGACATCATCCACCAGGATTGTCTGTTTACCTGCAAAAGCCGGATGATCGATGATTGCATAGGCTGCTCCTTTCGATATGGCATCTCCGGCAAAAGCATTGCCATCAAAATTGTCTCCTTTCAAAGCAAAAAAGAGGCAGTCCTTGCTGATTTTCCTGGAGTCGGTAACGATATCAGGATATTTCCTGTAGATAGAATAGAGTTCTTCGACTGGTATACTCATAGCGAAACTTTTGGCTTGAGTTAATGAAATAGAAAGCTGCAAATTACCAAAAAAAAGAGGTTGTCTCAGAAAGATCTTCTCGTAAAAAAAAGATTTGAGAGTTAAGCCTGAACTTAGGTCAATATGATAGATACAGACATATGACAGAAGAAATTATCTTGTAACTCCAGCCTTTAGGCTGGGGAAAAGCCACAAAAAAAAGCGGGGGCCTTTGGGCCTGTTTTTTATTTTGAAAAAGAGAGAAGAAAAAAAAATTTTGGTTGAAAAAAAATTAATTTAGAAAAAAAACAAACCAAATCTTGGGGGGCCTGAAGGGCTTTTTTAAAATTATTTAAAACCCAGCCTGAAGGCTGGGGTTACAGGATTGAATTTAAAACTGGTTTCAGCCTATAAGACTAGTGAATACCAAAAAAAAACCCATCCGTTTGCAGGATGGGTTTTTTTAAGAAAACTAAAATTTATTTTCCACTTCCGGGGGAGGAGCCGCCAACGCGACCCATTGCACAACGGAAGCCTATAAAGTTGGTTGATTTGTCTTCATCAAGGAAACGACGGGCAGCAGGACTCATATAAAATGCCGGGTCTTTCCATGAACCGCCTTTGAATACCCTGGCTTTATCGCTGATCAGGGAAGTCATACCATATTCATACATTTTCTGAGTCGTATTCTCTTCTTCACTCTTCTGTGCCCAATCAACTCCAACCAACGACTGGTAATCACCGTCAAGGTAGTTGATGTTATTTGCTTTCCTGTAATTGAACCTTCCGAGTGCTTCTTCTTCAGTTACTTCCCTGTATTTGATCCTGCCAAGACTGTCTTTAGGAACGAGATACCCTTCGGCATCAGTTACCCTTGTCTGGAATACGTTACCACGATAAGGTGCGAAATCGCTCATATCTTCAAAGCTCAGGGGACGATATACATCGAGTACCCATTCGCTTACATTACCGGCCATATTATACAGGCCATAATCATTTGGCCAGTATGAACCAACTTCTGATGGGATTTCAGCCCCGTCATTCAGGTTACCTGCAACGCCCATATAGTCACCACGGCCTCTTTTGAAGTTAGCAACAAAGCTGCCATAATACTTTTTATCATCGGTGCGGAGGATTGTTCCATTCCATGGATATATGCGACGTTCAACAATTCTTTCGAAATGTGTATTGCCAACGAGGCCATAGGCAGCAAATTCCCATTCAGCTTCTGTTGGGAGGCGGTATTTTGGAAGCAGGATACCATCTTCAACTCTTACCCTGCGTTCGCCGGTACCGTTGGGGTTCAGGTCACGTAAAGGTTTATTGACGAGTCCGTCGTATTGTCCGGCAAGATAGGATTCAGTATTGAAATTATTTTCATTTTTCTGAGCAGGGTCAAAATCAAGAATACCACGTTTGATCAGCAGCATTTCATTTACCCTGTCGGTTCTCCAGAGGCAATAGTCGCTGGCCTGGGTCCAGGAAATCCCGACAACAGGATAGTTTCTGTAAGCAGGGTGCCTGAGGTATGTTTCAACCAGTGGCTCATTGTAGGCCAGTTTCTCACGCCAAACTAAGGTATCAGGAAGTGCTTTCCGGTAAACTTCCGGGTAATTGGTTCCAAATACACGGTTTAACCAATACAGGTATTCAACATAATCAAGGTTGGATACTTCGGTTTCATCCATATAGAAACTGGGAACAGTAACCCTGCGGGGAATATTGTTCCATTCGTACATAGGATCATCACTCATGCGACCCATTGTAAAAGTACCGCCTTCTATAAAGACAAGACCGGGGCCGGTTATTGGCTCGCTGTAAGGAACGACTTCAAAACCTCCGTTTTTGGGGTCATTGTAATCCCATCCTGTGCTTCGGGATGTTTCCTTGGAGCAGGAAGAGAGCAGAGTAAAAACTGCTGCAAATAAAGCCAATGTTGTAATCTTGCTGTATTTTGCCATTGGTATAAATGGTTGATTTCAATTATTAACTAAAAACGCGGGCATTTTATTGCCTTGTACTTAAATTCTTTTCTTGGACAATCGAATTGCCATGCAAGGGATACTTCGTGAGCACCACCTGAATTGATGGCAACTTTTGAGACTGTGAAGTCGAAGCTATAGCCGATCTTGAACCTGGGCTGCTGAAATCCGAGCAGGACAATAAGAGCATCCGGATTTTCAAAGTTGTGCCTGAACCACAATCCGCTGACAAATGGGAAGAAGTTTACATACATCCCGGCATTCAGCTGATGGAAGTTCCCTTGTTGCATATAAATGATGTTCGGGGAAAAGGAAAGGTCTTCGATATCTCCACCTTGTAATCCTTGTTGCTGGTCGAAAATGGCACCGGCATGCACCGTAATTTTCATATCGAGCCGATTGGTGTTCCCAACATAAAAAGCCATATCAGGCATTGTGATATGATGAAGGGCTGCACCTAAATAAAGTCTTTCTTTATATCCTGCGAGAAATCCGGCAGCAAAATCCACTTCTCCGATATTAAAACGGGAAGGAGGATTTTCGGAGGGTGAAGAAGGCAGAATCTCCCCTGTTCCGGGAATAATCTGGTCCTCAAAAACAAGTTTGTCCCAATTCAGGTGGTATTGAAGGTATCCTGCCTGAAGGGCAGCATTGATGACGATTGAACGGGAAGCCTGCAGACGGAAACTATAGATACCGCTACCGCTTAACATATTAACTGCTCCCTGCCCAGCAGCATCTGCCATGGCAATAACGCCAATTCCACCGGAAAGGGCATCAAAGTGCTGGTCATAAGCCGCACTGTAACTAACATAACCTTTATAGATACCAGGCCATTGATTCCTGTAATTGAGGGTAATCCTGGGACAAATTTTTGACCCTGCTAATGCAGGATTCAGATAGATAGGATTAGCATAGAATTGCGAAAATGCAATATCCTGTGCCTTGGCTTCTATGATTGCCAGGCAGGATACCAATAACGTAAATATGAATGTTTTCAATTGCATTTTGCGAGGCCAATATTACAAAATATTTGCATTACAGATACAACCATTTCCAAAATTCCTGTACCAACAATATTACAAATCAGAAACCGTTTTTTATGAAACGGTTTTTCTCAGAATTTTAGCTGGAACTTTTAACGTTTCATTGGTAAACGAAAAGTTACTTCTATTGTTATATAACGGAGGTAAAAATTGAACATGATAAAATATACCAACTACTTATTGCTGGGATTACTCCTTTGTCTGCTTCATGCAACAGCCTATTCTGATAACCATCAGAAGCTGGATGGCCCCAATTCCGGTACTGCACGAATTTATGCAGATCATTCAGTTCTTTCTTCCGGGGACTGGTACAAGATAGCCGTTTCCGGTAGTGGCATCTGCAGGATAAGTTTCTCCTACCTTCAATCCATTGGAGTCAATATGGCTACCCTTAATCCCAGGGATGTCAGAATTTATGGCAATGGCGGCGGAATGCTTCCCGAGGGAAATTCAGCCTTCCGGTTTGATGATCTTCAGGAGAATGCCATTGAGGTGATAGGAGAAGAAGATGGAATATTTGATGTTACCGATTATATCCTCTTTTATGCCCAGGGTCCTGTTTTATGGAACTATAATGTTACACAGGGAGCATGGGAACACCGTCAGAATGTATATACCGATTCTTCTTATTATTTTATCTCTACCAACCTTGGAAAAGGTAAGCGAATTCCCGTCTTAAAGAGTGAATCTGCTTCACCTACCAATGAGGTGTCCACTTATGATTACAGAAGTTTTCATGAAAAAGATGCCGTAAACCTGATTAAATCAGGTCGGCTTTGGTTTGGTGAAATATTCGACATCACGAGCGAGTATGTTTTCAACTTCGATGTGCCTAACCTGGTATCCGGTTCAGAACTGGTTTTCAAGATCAGCACTGCTGCCAGGGCGACCTCATCGAGTTCCTTCACCTGTAATTATGGATCTGCCAACTGGCAAATTTCGCTTTCGCCTATTTCAACCTATTATAACAGTCCTTATGCGAGTGGTGCTACCAGCTTTAAAAGATTGGAAGCCTCAGCCGGCCCGGTAAGCCTTCAAATGAGGTATAATAAATCCACGTCAACAGCATTAGGCTGGTTAGATTTCATTGATCTGTCAACCAGAGCGCAATTGCAATTCAATGGCGGGCAGTTCGATTTCAGGGACCTGGCATCGGTAGGAGCAGGCAATATCGCTGAATTTAAAGTGGCTGCAGCAGCTGGCAGAGCTGTTGTCTGGGATGTTACCCATACGCTCAGTCCCAGGAAGGTAGAAGTCTCGGCTGTAGGAAATGACCTTACTTTTGTTCTTCCCACTGATACCTTAAGGGAGTTTGTAGCTTTCGACAACTCAAGCCTGATAGTCCCCCGATTTGTTGGGAAAGTGCTTCACCAGGACCTGCATGCAACAAGGAACATGGATATGGTTATTGTTGCACCCCCTCTGTTTTATCAGCAGGCATTACGCCTGGCCAATTATCATGCTTCCGTAGATGATCTCAGTACCATCGTTTTAACCCCTGAACTAATTTACAATGAGTTCTCTTCCGGGGCCCCGGATGTAATTGGTATCAGGGATTTTATGAAGATGTTGTATGATCGTGGAACTACTTCCGGAATGCCTAAGTACCTATTGTTATTTGGGGATGGTTCCTATGATAACAAAGACCGGCTGGCAGTGAATACAAATTTTATTCCTACCTGGCAGACCACTGAATCATTTGACCCTGTTCGTTCCGGTGTTTCTGATGATTACTATGGATTACTGGATAATACAGAAGGATTAACCTTTACCGACAAAATTGACCTGGGGATAGGTCGTTTGCCTGTAAAGACTGTTGAAGAAGCCGAAGCTATGGTAGATAAAATCATTCATTATTTGGAGAGTAATTCCGAGATCATGGGTGACTGGAGGAATATAATTGCATTTATTGCTGATGATGAAGATGGGAATGAACATATTTACCAGGCAGATAACATGGCATCGGTGATCGAGGAAAATTACCCGGATTTCAATGTTGATAAGATTTATATGGATGCCTATTTTCAGCAGTCTACTACTGCCGGAGCCAGGTATCCTGAAGTAAATAAAGCGATTACCCAGAGAGTGGAGAAGGGGTGCCTGATGTTAAACTATACCGGCCATGGAGGAGAAACAGGATGGGCACATGAGCAGGTACTGGAAGTTCAGGAGATCAATTCCTGGACCAATTATGCCAATCTCCCTGTTTTTGTAACGGCAACCTGTGAATTCAGCCGTTTTGATGATCCGAACCGTACATCTGCCGGAGAACTTGTTTTCCTGAATGAGCGCGGAGGTGGAATCGCATTGTTCACAACTACACGCCCTACCTATGGCAGTCCCAATTTCGAGTTAAATAAAAGTCTGTATAAATACGCGCTCTCGCCTACCCTGGTAGCAAAACCCCGTCTGGGCGATGTAATGAAGGAAGCCAAGCGTGAAAGTGGCTCAGATGAAAATGGCCGCAAATTTATTCTCCTGGGGGATCCTGCTCAATCTTTCGCATTCCCGGAGTTGAAGGTAGTAACCACCACCATTAATGGGATCAATGTCGGTCCCTCACCTGATACCCTAAAGGCATACACACAGGTAACCGTAGCCGGGATTATAACAGATCGTTCCGGTAACCTGGTACCTGATTTTAACGGACTGGTAATTCCTACTGTTTATGATAAAGCATTGGAACAGCAGACTTTAGGGAATGATGGCGGAAGCCCTTTTTCATTCAGCCTGCAGAAGAGTATCCTTTACAGGGGTAAAGTTTTGGCTGTGAACGGCACATTCACCTTTACCTTCATGGTGCCAAGGGATATTGCCTACCAATATGGTTATGGTAAACTAAGTTATTATGCCACTGATGAAGACCGTGATGGATCGGGGAGTTATAACAATTTTGTAATCGGTGGATCTGCCGGAAATTCATCTCTCGATGCAGTTGGTCCGGAAATCACCCTTTTCATGAATGATGAGAAATTTATCGAAGGAGGAATCACGAATGAGAATCCCTGGCTGGTGGCTATTGTAAGTGATGAAAACGGAATTAATACGATTGGAAGCGGTATTGGACATGATATCACAGCGGTTTTAGATGGGGTTAATGATGAGCCCTATATCCTTAACGATTTCTATGAATCAGATGTCAATACCTTCAGGTCGGGCAAGATACGATTCCCATTGTCACAGCTGGAGCCCGGTGATCATGAGGTAACAGTTAAAGTATGGGATATTTTCAATAATTCAACTGAAAGTTCGATCCGTTTCAGGGTTCATGGCTCTGAAGAATTTATCATGCAAAACCCTGTGAATTACCCTAATCCGTTCAATTCATCTACAGAATTGGTTTTTGAACACAATAAACAAGGGTTGGAACTGGTAATAAAAGCTGATATATACACCATTACAGGCCAGCTGGTCTGCAGCATTGAACAGACCAGTGCCGGAGATGGAGCACTCTCTGTCCCAATTAAATGGGATGGGAGAAGTACCTATGGAGCTATTATGGATCCGGGAATCTACCTGTATACATTGATGGCAACTTCCTCCGATGGTCTGCAGGCAACTACCAATGGCAAGATGATACTTGCTAAATAATTTTAAACCGGCGTCATGAAAACAATCATAAGAATTTCCGTGCAAGTTGTTATTTTATTATTCATTCTGGTTCCCAGGGTTCACGGACAGGAAAATAGCAGGCATTATTCGCTGAAATGGCAAGGCATTAAGATTGTAGAGCAAATCGGGTCTACTCCTGTAAAAGCGTTATCCTTCGAAGGAGCTGTTCATAGTTCACTGTATCAATATGCTCCTCTTTTTCACCAGTTAATTGAATTAGGTGATGAGAATGCCGGTTTTCGTGCTGAGATGAGGAATATTCAATCTGTTCCACTCTCTGCAGAGGAACTGGAATTTATGAAGGATTTTGTGACTCTTCCTGAATCGGTTGAACTGATCCAGGAAGTGGGTATTGCCAGGGGAATTCAAAGTCTTGATATCCGGTTCATTCCGATGTACAAAAATGAGGAGGGTATCATCATGAAAGTCATCGGTTTCGATCTCCAAATTCTTAGGGAACTCACTCCCATCAGCATGAAATCAGGATCCGTAATTTTTTCAGACCATTCAGTTCTGCAATCCGGGGATTGGTATAAGATCAGGGTGAATCAGACAGGCGTGTGCAAGATCACCTACGCTGATCTTCAGGGTATGGGTATAGATATGTCCAGGGTGACACCATCTAACATACGGCTTTATGGCAAACCGGGAGGGATGCTTCCTGAAAATAATTCATTTTTCAGGTATGATGATCTGCCTGAAAATGCAATCAGCGTTATTACTGCTTCTTCCGGCTCCTTTGCTCCCGGGGATTATTTTATCTTCTATGCAACCTCACCTGATGAAGTAACTTTCAATAAAACTTCCAAGCGGTTTGAGCACAAACAGCATCTTTATGATGATTACACGTTCTATTACCTGAGTTTCCAGGGTGAAGGGAAGAGAATTCAAATGCAGGCAGAATCACCATTACCTGCACAATATGCATGTTCTACTTTCCTGGATTTTGGATTTTATGAAAATGACCTTTATAATCCTATTAAATCAGGGAAGCAATGGATAGGAGAGCGGTTGGATTTTAATAATCCTACTTTTGATTTATCTTCCCTTTCATTCTCAAATGTTGAGATTGCCAAGCAGGCATGGATCAGGTACCGATTGGTCGCCAGGGCTACTTCTTCCTCGAATTTTTCTATTTCTGTAAACTCAAACAATCTAACCTCTAAGAGTATTTCAGCCTATACGCTTGATTCCTTTACGCAGGAAGCAGTGGAAATCAAGGCCTTTACTCCGGTGGAAGGTGCCCAGCAGGTTTCAATCCGCTATAACACGCCCAACAACACTGCCCTTGGTTATATTGACTGGGTGGAGTTAAATGTCCCCAGGCGACTGGAATACAGCAGTGGTCTTTTATCCTTTGCCGATCCTGTGACTTCCCTGGCAGGAGCAGTTACAGAGTTCAAGATGACCTCTACCTCCAATTCACTGAATCTTTGGGAAGTAACAAGTCCCGTAGAAGTTAGGCAGCAAGCTTTTCAGCGGGATGGCGACTCATTAAGCTTCACAGTGCAAACCGATAGCCTGAGGAGGTTTATTGTTTGGGATCCATCCGCATTTTTTTCAGCGGAGTTTGTTGAAAAAGTCGGGAACCAGGACCTGCATGGTATCACAGATTGTGAAATGCTCATCATTACCCACCCCGATTTTCTTAACCAGGCTAACAGGCTTGCAAATCATCACCGGATGGTAGATGGCATGTCAGTTACGGTTGCTACCAACCAGCAGGTTTACAATGAGTTTTCTTCAGGCACGGCAGATATTTCTGCAATCAGGGACTTTGCCCGACTCCTGTATAAAAGGAATGAAGGAAGTGGGAAACTCCGGTACCTGTTATTATTTGGTGATGGATCTTATGACTACAAGGATCACCTGGCCCAGAACACCAATTATGTGCTGGCATTCCAGACGCATGAGTCGCAGAACCTGGTATTTTCTACTGCTTCTGATGATTTCTTTGCTTTACTGGATGATAATGAAGGTGCTGATGCATATGGGAAACTGGATATAGGTGTCGGCCGGTTCCCTGTTGATGATGCAGAACAGGCTAAAGCGATGGTTGACAAATGCATCTCCTACATGACAGGAGCCCCTGAAAATCTTGGAGAATGGAGAAATTCACTATGCTTCATTGCTGATGATGAAGACAGCAATACACATATCAGGCAGGTGGAAGACCAGGTAACACCAGGAATTGAAAAAGATTTTCCGGTTTATAACATCAATAAGGTTTATCTTGATGCCTACACCCAGGTATCCACCCCGAGTGGGTCCAGGTACCCTGAAGTGAATACCCGCATTAACGACATGGTAAAGAAAGGTGTTCTGATCATGAACTATACGGGACATGGTGGTGAAACCGGCTGGGCTACCGAAGCCATTCTTCAGTTGAATGATATCAATGAATGGTCTAATTTTTACCAATTACCGGTCTTTGTCACTGCAACCTGTGAATTCAGCCGATTTGATGATCCGGGACGGGTATCAGCCGGTGAACAGGTTTTTCTTAATCCGGCAGGTGGAGGAGTTGCCTTATTTACCACCACTCGACTGGCAAATGCAGGGAATAATGTGGAACTGACAGTTGATTTGTATGATACTATTTTTTCCATCGTGGATGGACAGTATCCCCGTTTTGGTGATATCATTGCCTATGCCAAGAACCAGAATAGCGGAGTAGGATTAATCAGGAACTTTATGCTCCTTGGAGATCCTGCAATGCACCTGGCTTATCCGCGGCATAAAGTGATTACCACCAGTATCAATGGGAATCCTGTTGGGGCTGGTTCTGATACCATTTCGGCTATGTCGGAAGTAATTATTGAAGGTGAAATTGAGGATCATTCAGGCAGCCTTGTAGATTCTTTCAATGGAATTGTGGATATCAAAGTATTCGATAAATTCAGATGGATGATGACCAGGGGGAATGATCCAACCAGCTATAAAAGGTATTTTGAAGTTCAGGAGAATATCCTTTACCAGGGGAAAGCAACCGTAACTAATGGAAAATTTGATTTTTCCTTCATAGTCCCCAGGGATATTGATTTCAGTATTGGTGCCGGGAAAATATCGTATTATGCTCATAGTGAAACAACGGATGCCACCGGGTATAATGACAGTATTTTAATTGGAGGGGCAAGCAATTCTCCGATTACTGACACACAAGGGCCTGAAATTGCGCTATACATGAATGATGAACGATTTGTGAGCGGTGGCATAACAGGTGATAATCCAATGTTATTAGCATACCTGAGTGACGAAAGCGGATTGAATACTGTTGGCAATGGCATTGGCCATGACCTGGTAGCCACTCTGGATGGGAATTCTGTAAATTCCATCGTCCTCAATGAATATTATCAATCTGATCTCGACAGTTATCAAACAGGTAAAGTGATGTATAACTTCAGCGGACTTTCTGAAGGGCTTCACACCCTAAGCCTGAAAGCCTGGGATGTATTCAATAATTCCTCTGAAACTGAGATTGAGTTCATGGTCAAAAAGAACCTGGCTATTAAAGTGACAGGACTTAAAGTTTATCCCAATCCTTTCAGTACCGATCTGAAAGTTGAAGTGGAGCACAATCTTTTCAATGAAGCTGTAGATATCAGTTTCGACCTTTACAATATCAACGGGATGCATGTACTGGGATTTGAACCTGTAACCTTTTATTCTTCAGGATACATGGCCGGACCATTTACCTTTGAAGGATTAACCAGCAAGGGTGGTAAATTGCCTGAAGGCCTTTATCTTCTGAAAGTGCGGGCAACCGATGGCAGGACGACTTCCGAAAAGACAATCAGGGTGCTGAAAATGGGCCAATAAAAAAGCATGGCAATACAAAAAAAATCAGCCTAATCTGTTCATTATTTATTAAAATATCACAATAACTAAGCGATGGAATCGTTTCTTTGCCATAATGTTTAATTTTTTAAATTTGCACCCTCTTTTTAACCAGACATTTATGAATTTTTTAAAGACTTCTTTTCTAGCACTGATCCTAATGTTGACTGTTGGGAGTGTTTTATATGCTCAGCCTAAGTATACCGGGCAACAGAATGCTATTATGACAGCCGTTCCTTTTTTGATGATTGCTCCGGATGCCAGGGGAGGAGCCATGGGAGATGCGGGTGTATCCTCAGTTCCTGATGCAAATTCCATGCACTGGAATCCAGCCAAATTAGCATTCATCGAGAAAGATATGGGGATCTCCATTTCTTATAGCCCCTGGCTTCACAAGTTGGTACAGGATATTAACCTGGCCTACTTATCAGGCTACAAAAAAATTAACAAAAACCAGGTTGTTGGTGCTTCACTCCGCTATTTTAACTTAGGAGATATCACCTTTACCGACAATGAAGGTTATTCTATCGGAAACTACAGGCCCAATGAATTTGCCATTGATGCAGGTTACGCCAGGTTATTGACCAAATCGATGTCGATGGCGGTGAGTGCCAGGTATATTCACTCTAATCTCACTCAAGGACAGTATTCAGCCGGACAGGCAACAAAGCCGGGAAATTCTGTGGCAGCAGATATTGCAATTTATCAGCAGGTTCCGATAAAACTGGAAAGTACTCAGGGTGTCTTTGCCTGGGGTATTAACCTGTCAAATCTCGGAGCAAAGATATCATACAGTGATGCTAACCTTCGTAAAGACTTTCTACCCACTAACTTAAGGTTCGGACCCTCTCTCCGGTTAGATATTGACGACTACAACAGCATGTCATTTATGCTGGATATCAATAAGTTATTAGTTCCAACCCAGCCATTTTTCCAGGGTAATTCCGATACTATTATTGCCGGTTTCAATCCGAACGTTTCTCCTGTCGTAGGTTTGTTACATTCATTCTATGATGCTCCGGAAGGATTTTCAGAAGAATTACGTGAGTTTTCGTTTGCAGGCGGGCTTGAATATTGGTATGACAAGCAGTTTGCCTTAAGAGGCGGGTTCTTTTATGAAGATAAAAACAAGGGAAACCGGAAATTTGTGACTTTAGGCGCCGGATTGAGATACAATGTTTTCGGACTTGATTTCTCCTACCTGATTCCAATTCAGAACGATAATCCATTGGCTAATACCTTGCGATTCTCACTGATCCTGAACTTTGAAAATACGGGAAACTAGAAAAGACTAGTTTCATAAAGTTTAAAAGCCTGCCATCATATGATAGCAGGCTTTTTTTTTCATTGGCCGGGAGTAATCTGAACTCCATTTGCCGAGACTCTTTGAGTGCTGAGTGCCCCGAAGGGGAGCCTTCGGCTCTGGGTGCTGAGTGCTGAGTGCTGGGTGCCCAGCCGGCGGTGGCTCTGGGTGCTGAGTCAAAGTGCAAGTGTGCGGGTGCCGCTTTGGGCTGTGCTCTAAAGGGGGAGACCTTTGGCTCTGGGTGCTGAGTCAAAGTGCCAAAGTGCCGATGTGCCGTGTGCCGTGTGCTCTAAAGGGGAGGACTTTGGCTCTGGGTGCTGAGTCAAAGTGCCAAAGTGCCGATGTGCCGGGTGTTCTATAGGGGAGCCTTTGGCTCAGAGTTCAGCATCTTGGGATTTGGATTTTGGATTTTGGGTCTTGAGTCTTGGGTCTTAAAACCTACCCGACTGAAGCTGAGTCCCTGGGGGGAAAGAATTCACACAAATGCCTCAAATCCGCCGGCTGGCGGACAAATTAGCACAAATAGATCTGCGGAAATCAGCGTGATGATCCGTTTTATCCGCGTTCCATTTGCCGAGCCTCTTTGAGTGCTGGGTGCTGGGTGCCCCGAAGGGGAGCCTTCGGCTCTGGAGTGCTAAGTGCTGAGTGCTGGGTGCTGGGAAGGGGAGCCTATGGCTCAATTTTCAGTTTTCATTTTGCAATTTGCAATTTGCATTTTGCAATTTTCATTTTACATTTTACATTTCATTGAGCAGTACAACAGCATATGCAGAAACACCTTCTTCTCTTCCTTCGAATCCAAGTCTTTCCGAGGTAGTCGCCTTAACTGAGACCCTGTCCACAGGAACTTGAAGAATACTGGCCAACGTTTCCTTCATAGCCGGAATGTATGACATTACTTTGGGTTGCTGAAGGACTATTGTGGAGTCAACATTGCCAAGTGTGAAGCCCTTTGAATGGATCAACTCCATTGTTTTGGCAAGGAGAATTTTACTGTCAATCCCTTTATAAGCCGGATCATGATCAGGGAAATGCATTCCGATATCACCTAAAGATGCAGCACCTAATAAAGCATCACAAATAGCATGAATGAGGACATCTGCATCCGAATGCCCCAAGGCACCTTTGAAATGGGGTATTTTTACACCGCCGAGCCACAATTCACGTCCTTCCTGTAAAGAATGAACATCAAATCCAAAACCTATCCTCATCTTATTTAATTATTATAGTCACAAAATTAGAGATTTCCATGATGGAGCCTGCAGAAAGACTTATTCATAAAACCTATGGTCAAAATTCACCAGGTAGAGTGTCTTAGTCGCCCTGGTAACTGCAGTATACAGCCAACGAAGGTAATCATCGTTGATCTGGTCATCCTGAAGGAACCCTTTTTCAAGAAATACTACATCCCATTGTCCGCCCTGGGTTTTATGGCAGGTGAGGGCATAAGCATGTTTTACCTGCAATGCATTAAAATAAGGATTGGTTTTCACTGATGCCAGCCGTTTACGCTTTGATTTCAGATCCTCATAATCAGCCATCACTTCTGTAAATAGTTTTTTATTATCCTCATAACCCAGTGAAGGGGTTTCCGATTGCAGGGTATCCAAAAGGATCATCACGTCAATGGGCGGATCATCAGGGTAGTCGATCATCTGAATGGTGACATCTGCAAATCTGAATCCATAGATTTCCGTAATCTTTCGGATACGTTGAATTTCGATGATGTCGCCATTGGCAATAAATCCTGCTCTTGAGTCTTCTGAAAGCCAGAAGTAATTATTTCTGACAACCATGAGGTGATCACCTGAAGCGATTTCATTTTCCAGGAAAAGGACCCTTTGCCGGATGCCCTGGTTATATTGATTGGCTCTTTTATTAGAGCGGGTAATGACTACAGTGTTTTTATGCCCGTGGGACGAATAGGACGCGTAAAGAGCATCCATCATTTCTGATCCTGGAATAGATATTACATCCGGAAATTTATTCTCAATGCCAAACAAAGGAAGTGCACTTCCCATGAGCCCCAGCTTATTTCGGATCACAGTAGCAATGGAGAGTATTCCGGAATCCAGTGATTGCCTGACAACATCTGTAAGTCTGTATTTCTGCAGGTCCAGGTAAAATGAATTTTTCAGGAAGTCACCATCCAGGGCAGGGCTCTGCGAAATGCCTACGGGTGGAAGTTGCGCAATATCTCCCAGGAAAATCATCTTGCAACCGATACCGGAGAATACATGCTGGATAAGGTCTTCAAGCAGATTCCTCGACTGGAAGACCACATTTTCTGCTGATTGTGTATCATCAGGTATCATGGAGGCTTCATCCACAATAAATACTGCATTTTCAAGGGTGTTAGGAAAAACACTCAGGGTAATCCTGCCATCAGCATCCATTTTTGGCCTGTATAGGCGCTTGTGAAGGGTGAAAGCAGGCCTGGAGGCATAGGAAGAAAGTACCTTAGCTGCGCGTCCTGTAGGAGCCAGTAATACGGCATGATAGCCTGCTTTTGGAAGGACTTTGACCAGGGTGCTTACGATGGTGGTTTTCCCTGTTCCGGCATACCCTTCCAGGAGGAATAAAGGAAATTGATCTTTCGTGGAGGTGATGAATGACGCGAGCATCCTGATCAGAATTTCCTGTCCCTGGGTTGGGGAATAAGGAAATTCAGTCAAAATGAGCTCCCGGAAGTTTTTTTCATCCATGAATAAACAATTCTCTGTCAAAGGTAAGAATCAGAAAGGGTATCCAATTCCAAAATTCCAAACCGCTTTTTTAAGTCGGAAATCGTTTTGATGGAACCACTGATTTTCATATTCCGGGTTCTTTATCCTGAATGCCCAATCGAGTCGGAAGATGAAGAAGGAAAAGTCGAACCGGAGTCCTAATCCTGTATTCATTGCTAATTGATTTGCAACATTGCTGAATCTGAAAGTTCCACCCGGGAAATCAGGATTATCCTGCCTTAACCAGATATTTCCCATATCCATAAAAATGCCCGCATTGAGGAAAGAGTAAACAGGGAGTCGGTATTCGAAGCTTGAAAATAACATAATGTCACCGGTACGGTCATACCTGACAGAATCATTGGTATATGCTCCCGGGCCCAGAGTACGTAACTTCCATCCTCTCATATCGTTAGCGCCTCCAAGCCAGAAACTTTTCTCAAATGGAATCCCTACTGAATTACCATACGGGATTCCTGTTCCGGCCATAAACCGGACCGCAAAAGTCCGACCGGATTCAGTTTTCCAGAATTTTCTGAAGTCAGCATCTGCTCTTACATACTGTGCATAACGAACTCCAAAGCGCTCATAATACCCTCCTTCAGAAACGGGCCTGTTAGTTAATTGGTCAAGTGCATTCAATCCATTTCCTGAGGTTTCAGCATTGATCCTTAAGAAGAAAGGGTATTTTTCGTTTTTTGTCGCCAGGTTTGAAAAAATGAGACTGTAGCGGATCATTGTCAACAGATGATCATTGTATTGTCCGATGAATTGCGGATCAGTAAGGCTGTTCAGGTAAGCCTGAAACGCAGAATCTTTCTGGATACCTACATAGTTCAATTCCAGAGGAGTGAAGATATGTTTGATTTTCTGTGATGAACTCCAATGATACGATGCAGAAAATGTAGTAATGTTCCTGGAGTAGTCGGGCCTGGATTCAAAGCCATAACCTGCAGTAAAGGATGTCCGGGCGAGAAAGTTTCGATCGGTCACGATAAGTTTAGCAGGAAGCAGGAGTCTCGGCAGATCAATACCCGTTTCAAAGCCAGCTTCCAGTGTATTGAAAAGCCAGAGTTTCTGGTCACTTCCGGATTGTGGAAGATTACCCTGCAGTTCTGCTCCAAGGTGCACTTTTAGCCGGAATGTTTCTGCTCTCCTAAAAATATTCCGGTTTTGGTATAGTGTATTAAAGCCCATTCCAAGACTACCTCCGGATGTGGTTCCTTCAGTGCCAACACTCAGCAGGTTAACAGGGTTTCTGGTGAGTTTGATGTTGCAGTCCAGCCATTTTTTCGATGGATCTGATAGTATTGAATCATCTGATAAAGAGAAACTTAGATTTGCAGAACGGAAAATAGGCATTCCGATCATCCGCTTATAGGTCTGGGTTACTTTTTCCTGGCTATAAAGCTGCCCGGTTCTCATCGCAATCACGCTGGCGACAGCTATAGGTTTTAGCCGGGGTTTTTCCCCCTGGATGAAATAGAAAAGTTGGTCTTCACCTGCCTGCATATTTGCATTATGGTAATGATAGATGACGGTGTCAGTAACTCCTTCGCCTGAAATGGTTTGTTCTACATCCGGAACAATATAGATATCCCTGATATAGTACCGGGGTATCTGTCCCTTAACAGAGGAATCATTCGCATAAACTCTTTTTGATTCCAGGTTTCTGACACTTAGCGTAACTTTAGCTTTAAGAATATTTTGAGAGGTGTCAACTTTATAAATAAAATCAGCTTTTGAGAAGTCGTAGTAACCCTGGTTTCTAAGGTTTTCAATAATCCGGTCCCTTTCAGCATCCAGCAAATAGGTATCATAGACCATCCCTTTTTTTATCAGACTGGAAGACATATCAGCATTAAGAGTGGCAGAAAGAAGGCTATCCTTTATGTCGATCAATACCTGATCGATGATATAAGGTAGTCCTGATATGATTCTGTAAGTAGCAGAAGCATTTGCGCGATGGATTCTAAAATCATGACTGATAATGGGATGATGGTATCCTTTATTAACCAGGTACAACTTTATATTATGTTCTGATAGGGAGGCAAGGTTGGTGTCAAGGATAACCGGTGCAGTTCCATATTTCTCGCGAATTTGTTGTTTAAACCGGGTTTGTTTCCCTAGCTGGCTCTTTTCATAAATCCAAACCCCTGGCCGGAGCAGTGAGAGCCGGCCGGGTGTTGCTTTCTGATGGATAAAGCCTTCAACTTCATCTGCAAGAATGGCTGGATTATCTATTTTTACTGAATTTCGTACCAAAAGGTAACCTCCTCTTCTCTGTACTTTCTTTGATGAGTTACAGGAAGTGATCAATGCTGCCAGCAGCAAAATAATGAAAAAAATGAAGTATTTATTTTTCAAAATAGGCGGAGATTCAGTAATGGCAAAGATAGGTGGATGGCGTGGAAAAATATGCCGGAAAAGGATTTTCTTTAATATTTGGACCATCGAAAATTTTTGTCACCGCAGAAACTATTTTAAGGGGTAGAATTTTTCCTTGCCTGGAATTATTGGTGCATCCTAAGATCTTCTGGGTTTAGGAAGAAGGAAAAAGGAAAAATGTATGATTAACCACAAACCCCTTGGTGTTCGCTTTCTCGAACCAGAGGGGGTTTGGGGTTAACATACAGATTTGTCAAAATATCTGTTCAAAAATATCTTTAATATTTTGTGGAATTAAAAAAAATAGTATTTTTGCAGCCTCAATTAAGGGAGCATAGCTCAGCTGGTTCAGAGCATCTGCCTTACAAGCAGAGGGTCCTTGGTTCGAATCCATGTGCTCCCACACAAAGCCACTCATTGAGTGGCTTTTTTTATTCCCATTCGTGCATAGTTAAGCTGGTTCAGAGCATCCCGACTTTACGTCGGGAGGGTCCTTGGTTCGAATCCATCCCGATGTAAAATCGGGACTGGTAGTGCTCCCACAAAAAAGCCACCTTCATAGGTGGCTTTTTATTTTTAGTGAACGGATTTTTCAGTTATTTCTTAGGTTGACTTTTGGCTGTGAACCTTCTTCCCGGCAGCACTCAATTCCATGTTGTCCTTAAATATGATAATCGTGGGAATTTTATACACTTCTAACTCAGTGGCACAGCTCTGCCTGATATCTTCAGCAGTTAATTGCCTGCCTTGCTCATTAAGAACCAATACTGCTTTCAAAGCTTCACCAAGAATTTCATCTTCTACTCCCTCAACAGAGCAATCTATAACTCCCGGGATTCGGAAAATTACCTCTTCCACCTCTTTCGGACTGACCCTTTTTCCGCCTACTTTGATCATTTCCTTTTTTCGTGCCAGTATGAAAATATAACCATCCTCGTCAACAGTGGCCAGATCACCGGTATATAACCATCCATCCCTGAGTGCTTTTGCTGTTTCTTCCGGTGAATCAAAATATCCCAGCATCACATTTTTCCCTTTTGCAATAATTTCACCTGTTTCTCCTGGCTTAACTAATCGACCTTTATCATCAACCACCTTTAATTCAACCCCAGGGATACCTTTTCCAATAGATCCGGACTTCTCTTCTATCAATTCCGGCGGAAGATAAGATAACCTCGCGGTTGCTTCAGTCTGTCCGTACATCACATAGAAAGGGATTTCAGGGAATGCAGCTCTCATTTCACTGATAAATGCAGAATGAAGTTTCCCGCCTGCCTGGGTGAAATACCGGAGTCCCGGGAAGGATGAATTCCTGAAAAGGTCACTTTTTCGAAGCAGGATTTGATAATGACTGGGAACACCGGCAAAGCCCGTACACTCAAATTTGTTCAAATCGTTGATGGTACTTCCAAGGAAGATAAATGAGTTGTTCAATACCAGGGAGCCACCAACACGGAGGTGTGTATGAAGCAGGGAAAGCCCGTAGCAATAAGAGAAAGGAAGAACAACCATCATTGTATCCTTCTCCGTAAGTTTCAGGTATTCTGTAATTGAGGCGGTATTACTGATGATATTCCCATGAGTTAGCATCACTCCTTTAGGTTCTGAAGAAGAACCTGAGGTGAAAATTATCTCTGCTACCTTGCTTTCATCAAAATCAGGCTCAGGAAATAACCGAAGCGCATTGCTGCGTAAAGTGCTGAATAATAATGATTCAGTAATACATCCCATGCTTGGTCTCAAGCGGTTTTCAACTCTTCTGGAGAAAAAGGATAACCTGGATCGGGTCTTTATCCTTATAAAATCATATTTAGATTGATCTATTGCAGGATCTACAGGTACACAAATGTTTCCTGATTTTATTATCCCAAGGTAAGCAATGATAAAAAAAAGGGTGTTCTCTGCTGCAAGAATCATCACCTTGTCAGTCCCATGCCTATCCCTGATATAACAAGTTATTTTATGATTTCTTTATGAAGCGTCCAGTAAGCAATAGTATCATTATTGACTAAGAATAAACTTCTTTGTTAAATAAGCACTTTCTTCAAAAAGATAGTCAACAAGATTCATGAATTGCTAATTGGATGCTTTTTGTATTTTTACCACTTTAATATACCGCCTATGTCTGCGAAATTAATGGATTCTATCCGGAAAATATGGAATACCAGGAGATATTATCCGATTATTGATACAAGTCTCTTTATTTTCATCACACTGCTGATTCATTTTCTTATAATTATTGGACCATCCACTTCAGAATTACAAATTTTGGCGTACAAATACTAACACCAGGAATGTTCGATTGGTTGAATGTTCAGTCAGGATTGTACCAAGTTGTTCCGGTATCAAACAAATGCTGCAGATTTCTCTATTGCTGATTATTTACCCGGGCCCCTGGAAACATAAGCTTTGGTTTGTTCCCATGGGAATCGTCATTATACATTTCACCAATATCATCCGTTTAGCTGGATTAGGCGTGGTAATGGCGAATTGGCCTCAACACTGGCAGTTCTCGCATGATTATCCGGCCCGGATTATCTTTTATGTTGTTATCTTCTTCCTCTGGGTTTTATGGAATGATAAATTTTACAGGAAAACTCAGAAACCTAAAAAGAAACCCGTTGAAATGGTCTGAGTCTCACCCTGGAAAAAGGCGGGAGTAAACTTATCGAGGTAATACTGGGCAGTTTGTCCATCTAAATCAAATCCTTCCACGTTTCTTTGCCCAAATTCAATGAAGATGTATGCTGTGTTGAAGAATTGGTAAGATGCTTTTGTCGTTAACTCTTTTGATTGCCAGCAGTTCTCCTCTAGCATAGGTAGTTCGGTGATATCGTTTCTTGGTTCATAGGTGTAGTCATTTCCGTGTTCTGCCATGGTGTAGGAAACGGACAGATAAAGCCTGGAAACAGGACGGTATCCCACTGATAAGTAGATTTCCCTGGAATTGTCCATCAAATAATGTCCCAGGCCATACTTGCTGGATTCGAAGGTGATTGTTGGAATATAATGCTTATAAGTGATAGGAGTGGTCTGCGTAAACTCTGCAAAGAAGGATAGATTCTCCAACGGGAAATTATATACAGAAGCACTTCCTTTCCAGCTGATAAAGTTATGGGATTCCTTGCTGCTTAAGCGAGTAATGGAAAATTCATCAACATAAACGGAACCCGAAAGATGAAGCTTTGGAATCACACGGGCGCTGATATCTAAAAACATTTGTGAGTTCTGATTATCTATGGCATGATTCAGGGTATGATCTATCGACTTGTAAAAGGCCAGGGGAATCAGGTAGGCCGGGTGAACCCCTCCCAGGTCGGAATAGACAATGGAATTTCCCAATGAAACCTTGAGCTTTTTGAAGGGTGTTATAGTGATAAGATTAGCTGCCATGAACTTCTGGCTGAAAACAGTTCTTCTCTGGTTGGTATTGAACTGAGAACGCGTTGAATCAATGACCTCAGAAACTAACCATCCATGAAAGTAATTAAAATCCAGCCATTTGACAGGATTCAGGTGCAACCTCAGATGAGCAAATGAGGGAGCTTTTCCTGATAAAATATTGGAACCATGCAGGTTATTTCCCCAGACAATCTGGTCCTTTACAATCCCTACATCGCCCCATTTCCAGGCATAGGTGATTCCACCCCTGAATTCGGAATAATCACCTCCTTCCCGGCCACCGTTATTTTCTTTAAAGGCACCTCCTTCTCTCAGGGTAAAATATCCGGGCCTTGAAAGAAGCTCATTCTCATGGTTATCCCTGAGGCTTGCATAAATTCCCCATTGGCCTGCTATGGCTGCATTTACTTCTACTCCTCCTCTTGTATGAGTAACAGTACCATTGGCATTTGACAGGTATTCAATGTTATAGATGGGTTTTCCTGTGACAGTAAATAGTGCGTCTTTATAATGAACCCCAAAAGGAGTAAGACCAGTAGACCAGCTTTTGCTTTTTTTAAGCAGATCAGTAGATGAAGCCTTTGAGAGTGAATCGGAAGCAGAACCTTCATAGCGGAAACTCTTTAAATAGAATTCGAGTTCTTTCTTCTGACGTTTATTCATTTGGTCCATCGATTCCCTGGCTTTTACAAGGCCTTGATAGATCATTTGCCTTGAATAAGGTTTTACAGCCGAATTGATGCTGATCCATCCTTCTGTAGCCATTTCATCAATGAAAGAGTATATCCCCTCATTTCCTGTATTCTCAGGGATAAACTGAGCATCAGCGGCTTTAAATATCAAGATTATGATGAACAGTAACCAAATTTTTTTCATATGCCTGAAGTATTTGCTGTTTTAACCTATTACTTGCTGAACTGATGATGGGGTGATGCCCCGAAGGGGAGACTTTGGCTGGGTGATGAGGTGATGAGGTGATGGGGTGAGGGAGAGGGATGAGGTGATGGAGTGAGGGGAGGGTAGGGGGTGATGGGATGAGGTGGATGGGAGGGGTGATTAGGGGATGACGGAGGGATGAGGTGATGAGGGGATGAGGTGATTAGACGATGTGACGATGAGATGATGCCATGGAGGGATTCTCTGGAGTAAGGCTATGCAAGTCCTACGGAGAAGAGTTGAAGGGGGTGAGTGCCTGAAAATGCTTTGAGATCCGTTGATTGACGGACGATTTGGTTCAAATTATTTCTAAAGATTTTTATTGTGTGATGTAGGGCCAAAATCCCCCGTCCGCCTCGGCGGACACCCCCTTTTAAAAAAGGGGGACATCTTTTATTCCCAAACCCGAATCCTCTAGCCAAAGGCTCCCCTTCGGGGCATCTCCTAATCTCCACATCTCCAAATCTCAATCTCCAAAGCCAAGCTCCCCTTCAGGAAATTGTCAAATTGTCAAATTGTCGAATTGTCAAATTGTCGAATTGTCAAATTGTCAAATTGTCAAATTGTCAAATTGTCGAATTAATTACTCCTCGCCCTCTTAATCAGAATATTATAAAAAGCCATAAAGAAATACCTGATATCTGTGAGGATAGGGCTTTTGTCATAGGCTTCCATGTATTTTTTCTCAGAAGCCATAATCTCATCAAGAGTTTTCGGGAGATCTACATAGAATGGTGGAACCAAACCGGGTTTGTATTGTATTCTTCGTTCCTGCATCTCAGTGGTATACAGACCAAAATAGTGCCTGCTGAGAGGTCGCACCCCTACTATCTTTAAATCCCCATTGAGGAGGTTAAAGATCATGGGTAACTCATCAATCCAGAATTTGCGCATAATTTTACCGAGGGTTGAAACCCTGAAATCGTTTTTAAACTTGCCACCAGCTTCCAGGTTATTGTGTTTATAAACATAGTCCTGCAGGTATTCTGCAAAGGGATGCATGGTGCGGAGTTTATATACATGAATGATTTTGCCATTCTTGCCAACCCGCTTTAAACTAATCATGGGGCCGTAGGTCGGACTCATATCAAAGACAGGCTTGGCAATTTTACGGGCAACAAAATATTGCCGGTTTCCAATTACCTTCTCCGAAATTACTTCAAACCCGCAAGAATATAACCTTCCAAAAGCTTCTGCTTTCGATAGGGCTCTTTCAAAACCATTTGTAATGAAGAAGTATATCTTTTTAAGAATGAACACTTTAGGGAAGACCCTTTTAAAAATGTAGTGGTAGGTAAAATAAACCAACCAGCTGATTCCTTTTGGGTATTGACGGTATACCATCTCTTTTTTGATTTCATTGGTTTCTACATTACCAATGAATAAACCTCCGGCAGCCATTTTCTGATTTACAGCTTCAAAGAATTTATTGACAAATTTGATGTCATTTACCATTTTAAGGTTAATGATCACATTGAATACATCAGCCGGAATGGCGGAAACATTAAACCTTGTGGTAGTGGAGGTGACCAGCGTCTGATTTCTGTGGTTGTCGATATGTTCACAAAGAAATTGATATACTTCCTGGTTCGACTCCTGTATGATTTGCTCTTTGTAATGTCCCAGAGAAAAAGCCGGGTAGTTTTGAGATGTTTCAACTTGGGTAGCACTTCAAATTCCCGGCTATTGGCCAATGTCTCCATATGTTTGAGAAACACTTCAACATTGTCCATGGTTTCAGATTCCCTGTCCAGCTTCCGGTGATAATAGAAAAGAGAAAAGAGAATGATTTCCAGGAAAATAGACATCCCAATAGTGCCAAAAACAATCATCCTGGAGTAGGCAAAATGATTGAAACCAACAATCATTACCGTAATTACACTCAATGCAATGAAATCGCTGATGATTACAGGTGATATAAAATCTTTCAAATACCGCTTGTCATCATAGGCATACTTTCTGCTGGGGATGGAAGCAGCTAACCAAATTCCCAGGAATATGATGAATGGCTCAAAGTAATAGGGGAGGTAAATCTAAGTGAAGCCGGTTTCATCCAAATAAAAAGCAAAAAGGAGGCCGTTACCAGCAGGATATCAATCACATAAAACAGGATCACCCGGTAGTTTACCCTGAAGTGAAAACTCTTTATCCTTTCAGAAGTCTCTTTTTTCTCTATGTCAACGTTTACTTTTAATACCATTTCATCCTTATGATAATACCAACTTTCCAGGCTCATGTTTTTTAATCTTCATTAAATTAATAGAAAAAGTGATCAGAGGTAACAGCGAATAATATGAATATTATTTCTTTCGCTGCAGGAGTATTTTCTTAACCTGGTTTTAAGGTTTTGCATCACCAACTCCTGGGCCCAGTCAATCGGATGATTGGTCCACCGCTGGGGATGAAGGTAAACATGACCTGATCAGGAAGAAGGTGTATGTTTTGAATAATATCCTGTGTCCCCTTAAAATTAAAGCAAAAGGGCTCTGCACCTTATCCCTCACACTTACCGATTCCCGTTCCAACGCCTGCCTGTATCAGTCAGGTATCCTACCTTATTGAAGTCTGTATCAAAATAAGGCTCTCCATTAATCCCCAGGTCCTTATAGGAATGTTTTCCCAGATAGCTTTATTGTCAAATGGCGAACGTGGGCTTCCATGCATGCAGATGGTCCTGATTGGGGCAAGTTTCCG
>JADJGZ010000009.1 GCA_016707785.1 Bacteroidales bacterium
GGAAGGGTATTAGTCCAGGTGAAAACAGTTCCCGGGACCGAGCCATTGAAAATTACGGGTAGAGATAATGAACCATTGCAGAGTACCTGGTCAACAGGATCAGTGACCACCGGAATAGGATTTATCGTCACTAAAAGATCATCAGAGATATCGGGGCATGGTGCAGCATTGGTTGTAGTAAGCGTAAGAGTCACAGTTCCTAAGGTGATATCAGCAATTCCAGGGACATATTCAGCATCAATAGTCGCAGGATCCGGCAAAAAGGTTCCATCTCCGCTACTGGACCAAAGGCCTGTGGTTGTTCCGCCGTTAATGGTTCCGTCGAGCAATACAGATGCGCCTTCACAGATAACCTGATCAGGCCCCGCATCAGCAAAAGGTGATAAGATATGAATGGTAATCTGGTCAGTAACCTGTGTTCCAAGGCATCCTCCTGTCCCAAAGGCTGTCAGGGTGAGAACAACCATCTGCGAACTAATGTCTTCTGGTGCTAAAATATAAGTGGAGATCAGATTATTCGGATCAGAGAAAGTCCCGGTGGATGAGCTCGTCCAGCTTACCGATGAGTAGTTTGTAGCAGTTCCGGTTAAAGGAACAGAAAATGGTGGTGTATTACAAATGGTCATATCAGTTGGTCCTGCGTCAACAGTGGGCCCAAGGTCAATAATGACAACACCATTCATTAAAGTATCACAGCCAAAACTATTAGTAGCTTTAACCGTATAATTTCCAACTGGTTGTGGTGTTGGGAACCAGAATGGACCTGCTACTGCTGGAATATAGATTTCAGGAGGAGTCAGGCTGCTGCCATCTTCATGAATAAGTTCGTAAGTTGTATTCAATTCTGACCCGCTTAGGCCGATGGTTGTGCTTATGCAGTTGATTCCCTGGTGCAGCACATCAAAAATGCCGGGGTTGGGATGAATGACCACATCGCCATCCATTAAGGTCGGGCAGTCAGGAATTGTAGTCAGAGTGGCTTCAATAGTGTAAGTACCCGGAGTGTGAAAATAACCCCAATACAATGGATCCCTGTGCAGGGCAGAGGAATAGGTCCACTTGGAGTGTTAAGGGTATAAATAACACCTGTTTGAGAACTACTCAGCCATATTTCCTCATCACCCGGACAAATATCATTTACAGGATTCATAGTATATACCTGGGGACGAAGAGATATTGTAACATCTCCAAGCATATCATTTGTACAGGTAGTAGTTGGGTTTAACGCAGTGATAGAGTAGGTGCCGGGTTGGTTCTGGAATCCAAAGCTCAGTTGGTTTCCTGTGCCCGGAAGGGTTATTAATACTGAACCTCCGTTACTAAGGGTATAATTAACACCAATCTCCGAATCTTCCAGGAGAATCTCTGTTCCTATTGCCTGATCAACACAATAAATGTTACCGGTAGGATAAATCCAGTATTGTGTTGGATTGGGTAAAATAGTAACAGTACCAAACATTTGAGCAGTGCAGATATGGTTCTGATCAAATGCTATAATTACATATGTCCCGGGAGCATCGGAGGTGCCAAATACAAGTGCAGAACCTGTACCGGTTTGTATCGTGAAATCAGGTGATGGCGTGGGATATGGAATTCCGTTTATATCAAGCAAGTGAACTTCATAGGTATAACCGACTTGTGAATCATCCAGTCCTATGGTTGTCAGGCCGCATATATTAGGACCCTGAGGAGAGATATTATAAGGCTCAGGATTTGGCCACAGAACTTTCGTGTCAGTGAAATATATATCACATCCGGTGAAAAGATGAATTGCATGAATAAAATAGGTTCCGGCTACAGTCTGAATTCCAAAAGGAATAGGAAGTCCAGTTCCCGGATAGGTGCCTATGTAAATCGGGCTGCCGGTTGCAAGAGGAGTACACCAGAGTTCATATGAAACACCTGTTTCAGAATCCTGCAATCCAAATGAATCCCCGGCACATTGTGGCCCGGCGGGATCGAATAAAAACTCCAGGGGACTTGCATTGATCAAAATACTTCCCTGGATATTTGACCAGCAACTGGTAATGATATTTGTAGCTAGGATGGTATATACACCCGGATTCGACTGAGGTCCGAAATTCAGGGGACCAGGTCCGGAGAGTATATTCCCGGTTGGAATACCATTCCAAATAAGTTCATAATTTACATTGGATTCACTGAAATTCAAAGTGATCAGATCACCAGGGCAGTTGCCGGTGGAACCTATCAGATAATTGGAAATTGGATTCGGGTTTACTACAAGGTTACAGGAGCCTGGCATCAAAACAACCTGGCCATTGCTTGTATTTGTCGCCTGAACCGTATAGGATCCTCCAGCTGTAATCCCATTCCACGTGAGCTGTGATCCTGTTCCGGGTAACAAAGTGGATGGATCCGGTATTCCATCCAGCACCAACACATAATCTACCCCGATATCGGAACCGGATAATGAAACAAAGGTGGATAGGCCTTCGCAGATAGGGCCACCACAGCTCACATTATAGATGGTCGGTGCAAGGTTTACATTAATCTGGTAAAGAAATTGGTTCCCAGGCATCCACCTAATGCCTGCATTGGCGGTATAAATAATCGTACAACTTGAAGGACCGCCAGAAGCCACATCTAAGCTGAGAATCTATCAAAGACCTACCGGAAGGGTATGAAAGTAAGTGTTCAGCGGACAGGTGTTATTGGAAACCGACCATTGGTAATTGACACCGGTAACATCTGAAGTGAAAACAATCGGTGTTGTAGAATTACCTGAAACCACAGTTTGCTGATTGACTGGGTTTGTTATATGAGCCACCGGGTTCACATAAACAGTGAATGGGAATGACGACCCCACACATAAAGTTGTACCAGGCCCTTGTGGAGTAATGGTATAAACTAAACTGTGCAGACTTGTACAACTATTTACCAGCATGTCGTTCACGATACCATTTCCAGCAAGAAGATTCCCCGAGATACATCCGGAAGGATCATTCGGAGAAGTCCATGAATAGGTTGTGCCAGCTACTGTTGAAGTGGGTGTATAATTGATAAAATCATTTGAACAGATGTATTTTTCATTTACACTTGAAATTGAAGGTATTTCATTCACATCAACAATGATTTCATTGCTGAGTAACTCACATGGTGTTGAATAAACAGTTCTTCTGTAATGAGTTGTTTGGTTAAGTGCAGGTGGCGTATAATCTGGAGAATTATTTGTCCCGGAGGCCGGAGTCCAGGTAGAAAACGGTGTTACACTCTGTTCCCAGAGGTAGGTATAACTGCCACTACCCTGTGTTGGAGGAGTGCCAATGATCGCAGCAGGGGTTGCCCCATTGCAGATTGCTGGCACACCAGTAATGGAATTATTCTGTATTCCAGGTAAGACAGTGAAAGTAATTACATTGGATTCATCTGTGCAATTTCCTGATTTAACCTGTCTTCTGAAACTGGTTGGACTCACAGTTAAAACCGGGCCCGAAGTAAGGTTTTGAGAGACTTGTCCGGGAATTGCCACCCAACCTGAACCCTCATCTTTAAACCATTGAAACTGGTAATTTCCAACTCCCTCACCACCAGAAGGCGGAGTACCGGTGATGGACCCGGCAAAGGTCATTCCTGAGCAAATGGTTGAATTGCCTGTGAAAGAGACAATATTATTATCGATGGTTTGAGTAACATGGACAATTAAATCCAAAGAAGTTGTAATTCCGCATTCATTCTCAACATCCACACTGAGTTGGTAATTTTGTGTAAGGTCGTTAGGGAAAAAAATGGAGGGGAAAGGGTCGGTATCGTTAAATGCCGGAACAGCAGGTGTAACGGTCCATTGGTAGCCGGTAATAGTTCCGTAATTGGCATCATAAACAATGTCAGCATTTGTAAGGGTAACCTGTCCCGGGCCACATAATGGAAATGGGGTGGTGGGAATTACTGTTACAATCGGAGCCCCTTTAATAGTAAGGATATAGGGGTCAGAAAGGTCTTCATAACAGAAGTTTACACCCGATATGATCCTGGCACTGAGTTGTATTGTATAGATCCCTTCCTGGAAAAACTGAAACTGTGGTTCGTCACTGGTGGCATCGGTTCCACCTAAAAAGGTATAACCACTATTGGGGCTAACTACCCATAAAAATTCAGGTTCGGAGCAGCTGGCAGTAGTGGTACTGGTGTTGTTAGGGACAAATTCGTAAGGGGCGCAGGCACTATTGCTGGCACTGGGAACTGTAAAGGAAGCTGTAGGGATATCCTGAACACATACCGTTCTGGTTACCACATCCTCTCCGCAATTTGCTGGGAAGCTTTCTGCAGTGTGTGCTCCCAGGGTAACTGTATATTCGCCTGTTGCAGTGTAGGTATATGTTGGGTTTTCAAGGGTGGAGGTGCCAATTCCATCGCCAAAGTCCCAATCATAATTGGTTATGGTAATGGGAATATTTCCATTGATGAAGCATCCTACATTGGTTTGGTTCGAAAATGTATGAGGAACGTTCACACATAAGATGATCGGATCCAGTGGAAATTCAATCAGGTCAAAGCTTGCATTAGCTTTTTCTGAAACTTTTATCCCACCTAGACTTGGAGTTACAGAACCGCAATCGTTTAAAATAATACCAGTGAACTCATAGGAATTGGTGACATTTCCGGATGCATTGGTCAAACCGCAGGAAGGATTCGTATATGTGTGCGGGAAATGAATTCTCCCAGTAATTGGATCAATTGGAGGAAGTGTGGCCTGAGTGTAATCCTCAAATTGTCCATCCCCATAATCAAAATGATAGGTAGTGCCCGGAGTATTAGGAGGATTCGGGGGAATAAATTTATAGATTACTGTAAAATCTGCACAACCTTCTGTTTCACCTGGTTCAACATATATACCTCCACCTGGTTGAGAACCATTGAAAACATTGTACTGTTTAACATCTTCACAACCATCCAGACCAACTACAGTAATAGTCAGTACAGATGATCCCTTCAGAGGATAGGAGTGAGATGCAGTAGAACCATAGCCCCAACTGGAAAGATAGTTTTCAACCGGACTTCCGTCGCCCCAATCAATAGAATAGCTGGCGTTTAGTGCTGGAGTGGTGGTTGTATTCATAACAGTTAGGTCAAAAACAGCCGTTGGATTTGGATCACAATTTGACCAGGTAGGAACAGGTGTTGGAGTAAGAGATGCATTTGGCCGCTGTTGCACAGATATGGTATTTGAAATAGTCCCGACACAGCCAAAAGCATCCGTCACATTCAAGGACACCAGGAAAGGTTGTGTTCCATTACCATAGGCAGTGAATTGATGATCAGGGTCTTCAACAGTGGATGTGCCATCAGTGAAATCCCAGTCATATTGAAAGGGTGCAGTCCCGATTGTAGTGGTTGAATTGAAATGCACAGTCCCGCAATCAGGGGCTGGGAATGATGTAGATGTAAAGGAAACAACAGGAAGTGGTTTTTCGGCAATTATCGCATTTCCGTTCATGTTTTTGTAGCAGTCACTTCGCCGGGCTTTAATGGTATAGGTGCCGGTGGTATAAATGCCAAAATTTAATGCACTTCCATTTCCATTCATTGAAAAAACCGGGGTGGATCCCCCGTTCAGAAAAAGATCATAAATTACACCGACCTGGCTTCCGCTTAATCCTACCGGCAGGCCGGTTCCACCAGCACAATAGTCGCCACCCCCTGTAACATTATAAGTGGTTTCAGGATATGCAACTACAGTTATTAAAAGTGTATTAAAAGTATTACCATTGGTATCTCTAAGGCGGTATTGCCCGGCTGTGCGATTGCCTGTAAAATAAACAATTCCGCCATTTCCGGAAATTGTGGTGATGGTAACCCATGAACCTGTATTCTGCTGCAATTGGTAAGTAGTGCCATTTACCGAATTGAGAACCCCAAGGATAACACCTGTTCCTCCTGCGCAGTAACTGGTGCCTGGGTCTGCAAAAAGTGATGGGGGCTGAGCCATCAGAACTTTACCGGAAAGAGAAAATGAGGTCAGCAGCAGGAGGTAGAGGATTCTTTTCATAGCAAATGAAAAATTACATCAATGTGTTTACACTGTACTATAGAAAAAACACTTGGAACTTAGAAGTCAGAATGTTATTCCTGGGAATTGCCGGAATAACACACTTTGAAAGCAAAAAGGGAATATTAATTGCAGAAATCTTCTCTAAATTATTGCGATTAAATTCTGGGATTTTCTGATGAGCGTTTGGGTTTTATCTATAATGTGGTTTAAATTCCCAATGAAATTTTTTTTTTTGTATACAAGTGCAATCAATTAAATATCAATAACACAGGAAGAGTGTTGTTTGTGGTATGTTTTAAATATGAATCAAAAATGTAATAAAACAAACGAGAATGAGTGGTAATTTGAAAGTAAAGCATTATTTAGAATGATGTTTAAAAGTGGAAAGTTAAATTTGATAACTGGATAGCAAACTCCCACTTCTACTTTTCAGAAAAAGCGGGGAGAGGTCAATTTCACCGTTGAGATTTTAAGCAGAGGGTAAAACGAGTATTGAAAAGCTTGAGGTTTAGTGATTGAAGGAGTTCTGTAGTACTGGGCCCGGCAACTGTTCACCGATAGTATTGAACTCAAGCTTTTTTAAAAAGACGGTTATTTACTTAGTTTATGTTACCACTGTTACATCAATCTGGATGGATTCGGCAATATTATTCATACGCTTTTGGTATGGAGATGTTGTAATCACTTAAGTAACACCTTTAATGTTGATTTTGCAGTCCTTTTCCTCGCCAGTTTTCGAAGGTGCCATTCAACACTTGATTTTATTTGGTGATTCCATGCATTGTAAGGTCTCACTTCTACAACTGCTTTATAGGTCCCGTCTTTAGCGAAATTGATGTCCTTCAGATTGGTAACCTTTCCATTGAAAGTAGAGGTTGAAATTGATCCGATTGCATATAGTTTTCATTAAAATGTTCCTGCATCAACGCTTTTCAAATTCAAAGATTTAATCAAACCCTTCCCGGCCTGGCTTACCTGTAGGGAAATATCCAAAGCACTGTTAACCTGAAGTGATTAAGGGCTAGGATCTTTTCCATTTGTCCATCGAAAAAAACCTGATGGTACCATTTCCCAGTCATATATTTTGTGCTTTATAACCCAATAGTTTCCTGATGCAATTATAATAGACAGGATGACCATTAATCTTTCATTTTCTCTTTTATTTTAAAATTAGTTCGTTAACTTTTAATATCTCTCTGTTTTATTCAATAAAACATAGCAAGCAACTATTGTAGTAAAGGTTTGGTTATTCTGTAGTCAGGCATCAGGAGGCTTGATTATTAATCATTAAGAGAAGCACTCA